>JAOZPF010000186.1:0-5809 GCA_029932895.1 Anaerolineae bacterium
GGTGGACGTCGGGACGGGAGAACTGCGCGCCGGGTATGGTCTGGTGGGGGACGCCCACGCCGGTCTGAGCGAGCGCGAGGTCAGCCTGTTGGCCCGCGAGAGCATCGAACGCGCTAACCGGGAGCACGGAATCGTGGCCATTCCTGGCTCCTTCGCCGAGAACTTGACCACGGAGGGACTGGACCTTCTCTCGTTGCGCGTGGGGGACCGGCTGCGCGTCGGCGCGACGCTCTTGGAGGTGGTGCAGATCGGCAAGCCGCCAGACGTCGCCCACACTTACGCCTATCAGGGAGTCTCTATCCTCCCCCGCGAGGGGCTGTTCTGCCGGATAGTGACCGGCGGGCGAGTGTCCTGCGGCGACCCGATCGAGGTGCTGCCGAAGGAGGAAGGATGAAATTGACCTGCTTGGTGGATAACGGCGTGCGGCCCCATACCCGTTTTCAGGGGGAGCACGGCCTGGCCTTTCTGATCGAATCGGAGGCGGGCAAGATACTCTTTGACACAGGGGCCAGCGGCACGGTGCTCCTGCACAATATGGATGTCGCCAGGGTCACCCCCTCCGAGATCGACGGACTGGCCCTCAGCCACGGTCACCGTGACCACACCGGCGGGCTGCCTGCGTTCCTGGAGCGTCGGCCCGGTCTGCCGCTCTATGCCCATCCCGATATCACACGGGAGCGGTTCTCGGAGCGAAAAGGGGAGCGACAGGCGGTGGGGATACCGCTGTCCCCGCAGGAACTGGGCCGGCTGACCGACCTGCATCTGAGTGCCGAGCCACAGGAGATCATGCCGGGTGTCTGGACCACGGGCGAGATCCGCGAGCGGCCCGAGCCGGAGGGGCGCAGTTCCCGTCACTTTGTGCGCGAGGGGGAGGACTGGCTCCCCGACCCCTATCGGGACGATATGGCGCTGGTGGTCGAGACCGCGCGTGGGCCGTTGCTGGTCTGCGGTTGCTGCCACGCCGGATTGCTGAACACCCTGGCCCACGTGCAAAAGGTCCTGAAACGGGAGCCGGTGGCGGTGATCGGGGGGACTCACCTCATCGCTGCTGACCAAGCCCACTTGCAACGGCTGACGGAGGTGTTGCAACGGCTGGGGCCGCCCTGGCTCTACCTCAACCACTGCACGGGGGAGGCGGCGTATGTCTCTCTGGCGCTGGTCTTGGGGGAGCGCGTGGCCCCGTTCCCGGCCGGCGCTGTACTGGAGCTAGAATCGGCATAGGGGCGGGCCTGCGCGCGGCCGCGCCTGTGGCACCATAGATCGCGCTTTAGCACTTTTCCGCACATCAGGCCGCGGGTTTCACGAATCACACGAACTTTCGTCCTGGCTTTCGTGCAATTCGTGGCGATAAAAGGCGGGATTCGGCCTGATTGCCGGGCCAGCCCGATCAGTTACTATCCAAATACGAGTAACGCGACCGAACTGAAAAGATACATCAGGAGGGAGTATGATCATTGCGATAGCAAGCGGCAAAGGCGGCACGGGCAAGACCACCGTCGCCGTCAACCTGGCACTTTCCCTGGCATCCGCGGACCCTCACCACCCGGTTCGTCCTCTGTTTCTCGATTGCGACGTGGAGGAACCGAACGCTGCTCTTTTCCTCCACCCTCTCATCGAGGAGCGGCGGGAGGTGGGGCAGATGATCCCACAGGTGGACCCGGAAAAGTGCATCTACTGCGGACGCTGTGCGGAGGTATGCCAGTACCACGCCATCGCCGTCGTCGGCGAGAAGGTGCTGGTCTTTCCCGAACTCTGCCACGGCTGCGGTAGCTGTACCCTCAATTGTCCCACCGGGGCGATCAGCGAGGTGCTGGATGTGATGGGCAGTATCGAGCGCGGGCAGGCCAATCTCTCCGCGGGAGAAATCCTGTTTGCTCAGGGGACGATGAACGTCGGGGAGGCGATGGCTGTGCCTATCATTCACCAACTGAAACAGTGGATGATCCCACCCAACCCTGGCGAGCGGCCGATCATCCTCGACGCGCCACCGGGCACCGCCTGCCCTGTGGTGGAGACAATGCGCGGGGCCGACCTGGTGCTGATGGTGACTGAGCCGACCCCCTTTGGCCTGCACGACCTGCGGCTGGCGGTGGAGGTAGCGCGGGATGAGTTGGGGCTGCCGGTGGGGGTGGTGATCAACCGCGACGGGGTGGGGGACCACTCTGTGGATGACTACTGCGCCGCCGAGTCCATCCCCATCTTGATGCGTATTCCCCTCGACCGCCGGATCGCCGAGTCCTATTCCGAGGGCGTCCCGCTGGTGGAGGTGCTGCCTGAATACCGGGACCGTTTCCGGGCGTTGTATGAGGTGATGAACAATGAGCGATGAGGCGATGGGAATGAAGCAGTTGGTTGTTCTCAGTGGCAAGGGAGGAACGGGCAAGACGACGGTCACGGCGGCTCTGGCCCACCTGGCCTCGCAGGAACTGTCCGTCATCATGGCCGACGCGGATGTCGATGCCTCCAACCTGGAACTGGTGTTGGACCCTGTCCGCCAGGAGGAACATGACTTTATGGGAGGGCAGATAGCCATCATCGACCCCGCGCGGTGCACCGCGTGCGGCGCGTGCGAGGCTGTCTGTCGCTTTGACGCTGTCCACCGCCCCAGCGAGACCCCATCCACCTACGCCTACCGGGTGGACCCCCTGGCCTGTGAGGGGTGCGCTTCTTGCTTCTACCAGTGCCCGGAGGACGCTATCCGCATGGAGGAGCAGCAGGCGGGGCGCTGGTTCCGCTCCACCACTCGCTTCGGCATGCTCTTTCACGCCCATCTCTTTGCCGGTCAGGAGAACTCGGGTAAGCTGGTCACTCTGGTCAAGCAACAGGCCCGCCTCCTGGGGTTGGACACGGGGGCCGAGTTGGTCCTGGTGGATGGGCCGCCGGGGATCGGCTGCCCGGTCATCTCTGCCAGCGCCGGGGCGGACATGGCGTTGCTGGTGGTGGAACCAACCGTCTCTGGCGTGCACGACCTGGAGCGGGTGTTGGGCACCACCGATCACTTTGGCGTGCCAGCGTTGGTGGCGATCAACAAGGCGGACCTCAACCCGGCCCGCTCTGAGGAGATCGTCGCCTTCTGCGCCCGGCGGTCCATCGCTGTGGTGGGGCGGATTCCCTACGACACCGCCGTGACAGAGGCGATGGTGCAGGGCCAGCCGGTCACCGCCGTCACCGCAGGGGCTGTGACCGAGGCGCTGCGGGAGACGTGGACACGGATCAAAGAGCATTTACTAAACTCTCTCCAATAACATGGGCTGAGTGGGCGCACACATAGGTGCGCCCCTACACCCATACCCGTAGGGGCACACCTGCGTGTCCGCCCGCAAAGGGGCGCACACATGGGTGCGCCCCTACACTTCCCATTTGCCCAACAAGCCCAGCGATGATACACTCGTGGGCATGAACAGAAAGGGGGAGAAATGGTCATCACGCGCGAACTCCAACTCCGCACACAGGGTCATTGTGATGTGCAGGACATCACCACGAAGGTGAGCCAGGCGGTGCAGGAATCGGGGCTGGCGGCGGGGACGGTGACGATCTTTTGCCCTGGCTCGACGGGCGGGCTGACCACCATCGAGTACGAGAGCGGCGTCATCACCGATCTGGCCCAGGTGCTGGACGAGATCGTGCCTCCGGACCGACCATATCGTCACCACCTGCGCTGGGGAGATGACAACGGTCATTCCCACGTGCGGGCAGCGCTCATCGGCCCCTCGCTCACCGTCCCTTTCGTCGGCGGGCAGCTCACGTTGGGAACCTGGCAGCAGATCGTCTTTTGCGATTTCGACACCCGTCCGCGCTCACGGCGGCTGGTGGTGCAAATTATTGGAGAGACTGATGGGGGGTGACAAAGCGCGCTTCGTCCGGCTGGTCCTTCTGGCGCTGCTGCTGGCAGCCTTTGGGCTGCGGGCCGGGTCGCTGACCGCCCAGTCCCTCTGGCGGGACGAGGTGGATGCCCTCTGCTACGCCTTCGAGTTCCCCAACCTGGTTGCCCAGGCGCTGGCACCGCAGGCGGCTTCGGACCAGTCCCTGCCAAACGTTTGCGCTCCGCCGCCCATCCCCTCCCGTCCGGCCCAATCCCGACAGCCACTCCCCAACCGTCTGGTCCAGACGCTCTGGCCGATGGTCCGGCAGAATGGCCCGCTCTACTTTTTCCTTCTTCGGGGCTGGATCTGGCTGGCGGGATACAGCGAGTACAGCCTGCGCTTTTTCTCCCTCTGGTTCGGCGTCCTCGCCGTGCCGCTCACCTACGCGCTGGGGCGGCGGCTGCTGGGCCGTGGGGCGGCGGTACTGGCGGCTGGCCTGGTCGCCGTGTCCCCTTACCTGATCTGGTACAGCCAGGAGGTCAAGATGTACGCCCTCACCCCACTGCTGGCGTTGCTGGCTCTATACGGCCTGCGGCGAGCTGTAGAGAGCGGCGGGTGGTGGTGGGCAGTGCAAGTCGGAGCCACCAGCCTGGCCTTTTACACCCACATCTGGAGTGCGCTGCTGGTGCCGGTAGAGGTATTGCTGCTGTTGGTCTGGTGGCCCCGCTGGCGGCCTCATTGGCGCGGTGCACTGGTCAGCCTGGCCCTCCTCACCCTCCCTTACCTGCCGCTGGCGCTGTGGCAGGCCCCCGCTCTCCTCCGGGAGCGAGAGACTGGCTTTGCGCGCTATTCGCTGGGATGGATGAGCTTGATCCTGCTCAACGGCTGGGACCTGGGTATCGTTGCCAGCGGATGGCCTGCGTGGGCCATTCGCTACGGCGTCGCCTCCATCTTGGGCTGCGGGGGCGCGGCGTTGGCGGGGCTACTCGTCGGTCTGGCCCGCCGGTCATACCGCCGCGCCACGCTGGCTCTCTCGACGTGGTTGTTACTGCCGCTCGTCGGTATCTACCTCGTCTCTCTGCGCCAGCCCCTCTTCACCGACCGTTACCTCATCTGGACCGCACCGGCGTTTTACCTGTTAGCGGGAGGAGGGCTGGTATCTCTCTGGAAGGGCACAACCATCGCTCTCGGCGGCGATCCCCCAACCAGAATGCGGCTGCGGGCGCGATGGCTCGCGCTGTGCCTGCTGGCGGTCACTCTGATCTCTTTCGCCATCAACCTGCGCGTCCAGGCCACCCAGTCGCTCAAGGCCGACACGCGCTCGGCGGCGGCCTATGTGGAGGAGGGATACCAGCCAGACGACCTGCTTCTCTTTCAGATTCCGCACATTCACTATACCTTTGACTACTACTTTGGCCCGCAGGAGTATGCCTGGGCGGACGGGCTATACACCAACCACCATCAACCCGACGGCAGTTACCTGATGAGCGAGGGAGCGGCGGCCTCTCAGATGGCGCAACTCACTCGCGGCTACAGGACCGTCTGGCTCGTCGCCACGGAGGTAGAGATGTGGGACGAGCGGGACCTGGTGCGCGGGTGGCTAGAGGCCAACGCTGAGCGGACCGCAGTGGCGCACTTTAACCGGGTGGACGTCTATCGCTACCGTCTGGACGCTTCACCCTAGCGGCGAGGTCACCTGGCTGGGTGGTACAATTGGATGTAGGCCCGCCCCACTAGTAGGAGGTCGCATCTAGCAGGAAATGGCGCGGGCAGCGCGGTGGAGAGAAAAAGCTCGGCATCCGTGACGGGCAGCAGGATGCTCGTCCACGTGCTCAGAAAATCACTCGGCCGCGCCTCGGCCGAAAAGTGAAAGGTTCCCCGCAGAACAGCCAGCGGCGTGTAGGCGATCATCTGCTCGGTGCGCGAGAGCAAGCGGATCTGCTCCGTCACTTCTGGGCTGGGAAAGTAGGCAAAGATGATCTCCCCTTTGCGCACACTGACCTCAG
>JAOZPF010000186.1:5819-6069 GCA_029932895.1 Anaerolineae bacterium
AGAGAGAAGCGATGTGTGCCTCGTGCAGCACTAGCGCGTCCCGCATAGGATCGACGAGGAACCCAAAGAGGTCCCCCACCGCGTCCAACTGCCCGCTCAGTTGAAAAGAACGGGTGAGTATCTGTACCGCATACTGGTTTACCGGCGGTCCCTCCATAAGTTGCTGCCTCCGATTTTCTGTGGTAGAATACCTCCACTTGGTGGGTGTGGCCTAATGGTTAAGGCACCTGGTTGTGGCCCAGGAGATTGT
>JAOZPF010000010.1:0-1286 GCA_029932895.1 Anaerolineae bacterium
CGCCTCTTTGCCAACATGACCTCCATCGAGAACATCCTGGTGGGGATGGAGCCGCAACTGCACTCGGGCTGGATCGGAGCGCTCATCGACTCGCCCAAGACCAGGGCCGAGGAGGAACATGCCCTAGAAGAGGCACGTCGCCTGCTCCACTTTGTCGGCCTAGAGGGGCAAGGGGACCTCCTGGCAAAGAACCTGCCCTATGGCGCGCAACGGCGCCTAGAGATCGCCCGCGCCCTGGCCGGCAAGCCCAAGCTGTTGCTCCTCGATGAGCCGACAGCGGGCATGAACCCCCACGAGTCCGCGGAGATGATGCGCTTTATCCGCAAACTGCGGGACGAACTGGGGGTCACTATCCTGCTGATCGAGCACGACATGCGGGTGGTGATGAGCATCTCCGAGCGAGTCACCGTCCTCGACTATGGCAGCAAGATCGCCGAGGGGCCGCCGGAAGAGATCCAGCGCAACCCGCGGGTGATCGAAGCTTACCTGGGACGCGGTGCCGCCACCGGCCTGACCACCAGCGACTGAGTCCAAGAGCAAGGAGTAGCCTCCATGCCAATGCTGGAAGTAGAAGACATTCATACCTACTATGGAAACATCCACGCCCTGAAAGGCATCTCGCTCACCGTCGAAAAGGGCGAGATCGTGACCCTGATCGGTGCCAACGGGGCCGGCAAGACGACGACCCTGCGCACCATCAGCGGGCTGCTCAAACCCCGCCAGGGCAAGGTCTACCTCGACGGGGAGGACCTGACCCAGTTCAAGGCCCACGAGATCGTCTATAAAGGCGTGGCGATGGTCCCGGAAGGACGGGGTATCTTTGCCAAGCTCACCGTCGCCGAGAACCTGGACCTGGGAGCCTACAGCCGGACCGACCGGGCGGGCATCGCCCGCGACTTGGAGCGCGTCTTCGAGCTGTTCCCCCGCCTCAAGGAACGCCGCAATCAGGTAGGTGGCACCTTGAGCGGCGGCGAGCAGCAGATGCTCGCCACCGCCCGCGCTCTGATGACCCACCCACGGCTGCTGCTGATGGACGAGCCTTCGATGGGGCTCGCCCCCGTGCTGGTGGAGGACGTCTTTGACCGCATTCTGGACATCAACAAGGAGGGAACGACGATCCTGTTGGTAGAGCAGAACGCCAATATGGCGCTGCGGGTCGCCCACCGTGGCTATGTGCTCCAGACCGGCGAGATCGTTCTCAGCGACTCGGCGGAGGGGCTGCGGCAGAATGATATGGTGCAAAAGGCGTATCTGGGGATGGAATAGCAAGTTTGCAAGTGGCAAGT
>JAOZPF010000010.1:1386-9617 GCA_029932895.1 Anaerolineae bacterium
AGCAAGTTTGCAAGTGGCAAGTGGGTGAGTAGACAGCGGGGGGCTCTGCGGCCAGGGCCGGGAGAGCCTCCCGCTGTGTAGCGGACGGGTGGTGTCACTGCGAGTAAGGCAATCCTCCCTGCAAGTTCAACAGGGAAGGGTGAGCGTAACGAACAGCAGACATGTTGCTGCGGGCAGAGCGATCCCTCTGCAAGATGGTGACGTTGCCTAAAACCCCTCCAGCCGACTCAGGTCCGCGATGCCCTCCGCCAACGACGCGATGTGTTGCAGTTGCGCCAGCCGGTTCTGCCGCAGGGCGGGCTCATCGGCCATCACCAGCACCCCAGACTCGCGGGCAAAGTAGCGGTCGATGAGATCGACCAGCGGCAGGAAACTGGCGAGGAACTCGTCGACAGAACTCGCGGGCGTGATCCGATCGCGCGCCTCCTGATAAGCCGCGTACAGATCGCGCTCCGCCGGCTGGGTAAAGCGGGCCGGGTCCAGTGGGAACTGCTCCTTCAGGTCACGGGTGATGCGCACACAGCGGGCATAGTTATCCAGGATACGCGACCAGTCATCCCGCTCGACCCAACGGCCCAATTGCTCCACCGCCAGACGGGCCCGATAGGGATCATCGCCGCGGGCAGCCAGCACCGCTTCCACCACGTCGTAACGGAAACCCTCCTCGCGAAGCAAAACTCGCAGCCGGCCAGCGACGAACAATTGCGCCGCCTGCAGATCCTCCTGGCTCGCCGTCACCGGCAGGAGAGACCCCGCCGCCGCCAGCCCCTCCCGCACGGAGAACGGAACAGAGGCGGCGATCAGGTTCTGCACCAGCCCCAGCGCGGCACGCCGCAACCCGTAGGGGTCGGCTGAGCCGGTGGGGGCCAGCCCCACCGCAAATAGCCCCGCCAGGCTGTCCAACCGGTCTGCCAAGCCAACGACCAATCCGGGCCGGCTCTGAGGCAGTTCGTCACTGGCAAAGCGGGGCAAATAGTGCTCCAGAATCGCCTGCGCCACCTCTGGACGCTCACCAGAGTGCAGGGCGTACTCCCGGCCCATCACCCCCTGCAAGCTGGTGAACTCGACCACCATCTGCGTCGCCAGGTCGGCCTTGCAAAGATGGGCCGCGCGCACCGCGATGATGGTCCCATCCTCATCCAGTCCCACCATCCGCGCCAGTCCGGGCACCAATTGCTCGATCCGCCGCGCCTTGTCGAGCACCGAGCCAAGCTGCTCTTGAAAGGTGAGAGTGTCCAAACGCGGCAAGAACGATTCCAGCGGCCTCCGCGTGTCCTCGCGGTAAAAATAGTGAGCGTCGGCAAAGCGGGCACGGATGACTTCCTCGTTGCCGTGGCGCACGACATCCAGATGGTCCTCCCCACCGTTGCGGACGGCGATAAAGTAGGGCAAGAGGGATGCGGAAGGAGAGAACACCGGGAAATACCTTTGGTGCTTTTTCATCACGGCAATAAGGACATCGGCCGGTAGACGCAGATACTCCTCCTCAAAATGGCCCAGGAAAGCAGTGGGCTGCTCGACGAGATTGACGACCTCCTCCAAGAGGGCCGGGTCAGCGGGAACCCGCCCGCCCACACCGTCGGCCAACGCCTGCACCTGGGCGACGATGACGGCCCGCCGCTCCTCCGAGTCCACCAGGATGTGGTGATCCCGCATCCGCTCCAGATACTCCTCCGCGCGCCCGATCTCCAGAGGGGGTGAGCCCTCTGGTCGCGGCCCACGGCTGGTGCGTCCAGCGGTGACGCCAGCGTACTCGAAGGAGACCACGCCTTCGCCCAGGAGAGATACCAGCCAGCGGATGGGGCGGGAGAAAGCGACGCCGCTCTCGTTCCAGCGCATACTCTTGGGGAAACGCAGGCTGGCGACAAGCCCCGGCAGGGCCTCGGTCAGCACCTCGGCAGCGGGACGCCCTTCCCGGCGCCGCACCGCCACCACGTACTCGCCGCCGTCGATCTCGCGCACCTCCAAAGCGCCGACATCGACGCCCTGCTTGCGGGCAAACCCCGCAGCAGCCCGCGTCGGCTGACCGTCGTCAGCAAAAGCGACGCGGACCGGCGGCCCCTTTACTACTTCCTCCACCTCCCGCTGGCGGGGAGACAGCCCCTGCACCAGCACCACCAACCGCCGCGGGGTGCCCAGCACGCGCACCTCGTCATACCCCAGACGGTGCTCCTCCAGAAGCGCCGGGAACCGCTGCCGTAGTTGCGCCAGAGCAGAGGAGAGATCGTGGGCCGGTAGCTCCTCGGTGCCGATTTCAAGGAGCAGAGTGGCGGGTTTCAGGGTTTCTGGTCTCGGGGTTTCAGGTTTCAGGGTTTCAGGTTTCAAGGTTTCAGGTTTCAGGGGCTCTGAAACCTGCAATCGGGAACTTGGGGCCGCCAGAGGGAACCCCAGTTGCTCGCGCTGCTCCAGATACGCCCCCGCCACCTCCCGCGAGAGGTCCCGCATCCGCCGGAAGAACGTGGCTCGCTCGGTGACCCCCACCGCGCCACGGGCATCCAGCAAGTTGAAGGTATGAGAACAGCGCAGGATATAATCGTGAGCGGGGACGACTAGGTCGGCCTCCAGGCAGCGATGTGCCTCCGCCTCGAAGAGATCGTACATCCGCTGTAGCGCCTCCACGTCAGCCAGCTCAAAGTCGTAGCGACAATGCTCGACCTCCGGGTTCAGCAGCACGTCGCCGTAGGTGTGAGCCCCATCCCAGGCAATCTCCCACACCGAACGGACCTGCTGCAGAAAGATGACGATCCGCTCCAGGCCGTAGGTGATCTCGACGGCGGGAGGATTGAGGGTAAAGCCGCCCGCTTGCTGGAAGTAGGTGAACTGGGTGATCTCTAATCCGTCCAGCCAGACCTCCCATCCCAAACCCCAGGCCCCCACCACGGGACTCTCCCAGTTATCCTCGACAAAACGAACATCATGCTCCTCCCGCTTGATGCCCAGGGCCTCTAGGCTCTGCAAATAGAGCTCCTGCGGGTTGCCAGGGTCGGGCTTGAGGATAACCTGGAACTGGGTGTGCATCTGCATCCGGTTGGGGTTCTCGCCATAACGGCCGTCGTCGGGCCGGTAAGAAGGCTCGACATAGGCCACGTTCCACGGTTCCGGTCCCAGCACGCGCAGGACGGTGGCGGGGTTCATCGTCCCCGCACCGACCTTCTCGCTATACGGTTGCCAGAGGAGGCAGCCGCGGTCAGTCCAGAACTGTTGCAAACGCAAGATAACTTGTTGAAAGGTCAACGGTTGTGTCACGGGTCCCTCCAAATCACAGACGCCAGTTGGTCACATCACCGGCGGATAGATCGCGCTCCGCTCTGGTTCGCTCTCCAAGTAGAGGACGTACACAGGCTGTCCCACCTGATGGGTAAATCCAACCGGACGCAAGGTGGTCGTCTCTCCCTCGTACTCCTGCCCGCCTATCCGGAAGCCGTAGTGGATCGTCCAGGGGTGGCGGCCGTTGACCGTCACGTTATAGTTCTGGGTCACGTCCGTGATGGTGCCCAACGTCGTCTGGCCCATACGCAGCACGTTCAACGTCTGCTGAGCTTCCTGGTAACGCCAGATGATGATGGGGATGCCAGCCCCCAGGAACGCCAGCCCCAGGAACACGAACAGGACACCGACGAGAAACACAAAGAGTAGCGGCAGACCAACCAGCGTAAAGATAAATCCCATCAGCAAAAAGACGAGCGCCACGATCGACCACCCATCAGACGCCAGCTTTTTCCAGACAAAGCTCCCCTTGAAAGCACGCGGGGGCGGAGGAGGCTCCATCAAATCGGGGATGGGTGATGGGACAGCGGCTTCTTCCGCGGGCGGTGGCAACGGTCCCCCGCAGTTCCTGCAATTGCTGCGAAACGTCTCATAGTGCGTGCCGCACCAGGGACAAGTGATCAAAGCACCCTCCTATCGGCCTGTGCCCAAACCGTTCGGTGGCTCTGGCATATTCCACTCGATCAGAAACCAAATCACAGGCCCAACCAATCCCCCAGCCGCCCCGCCCAGCCAAGTCGGCCGAAGTAGCCGGTCAAGCGCGATCGACCTCCCCTCAGCCTACCCTCCCGCGGGGTGTGGCAGGCCATCTCGCGGATACGAACTATCATCTGGAGTGCTCTCTTGTGTCTCGGCTCCCCTCGAGCCTGCGGGAGGGTGAGCAGTTACTACAAATGAACATTTGCATCATCATTGTACTGTACAGCCCATAAAACACAAGCGCCACACCAGGATTTACGCGCCTAATTCTTGTCCTCTCGCCTCAACCGCCGCAGGAACGTGCCGCTCCGCACATTTTGCTCCAGATGGTAAGTGACATAATGGAGCATCGCACGCTCCACCTCGACCAGCAGCGCTGGCGCTGCCGGGTAGCTCTGCAGTCGAGCAAAGGACTGGCGTTGGCAGGCCCGCAACAGGTCCAACGCCGCAGGAGAGAGGGAAAGAACGGTCCGCTGCTTGCGATTGGCCTGGTAGCACTCGGGGCAGAGCACCCCGCCCCGCTCCGGGTCCAGACCCAGCGCCTCGTTCCCTTCTGCTCCCAGCGGCCGTCCGCAGGCGTGTCCCTCCCGCTCCCCTACACAACGGTCCCATTCGGGGCGAAAGCCAACCAGTGTCAGCAGCCGCTGCTCGTAGGCCCGCGCCAGGAGAGAGACAGCGCGGTCCATCTCTACCTGGCAGAGATAGCCCAACGCCCGGCGCACGAGGTCAAAGATGGGCTCCCCTCCCTCTCCCTCGGCCACAAAGCGGTCGTACAGCTCCACCATATAGCGAGCGTATGTGCCCCGCACCAGATCGTCGCGCAGTGCGGCGTGGGGCTCTACCGTATCGGCCTGGGTGATCACGTCCCATGAGGAACGACTACGGGCCAGGACAAGCCGGGCGTGGGCAAAGAGTTCCAGGTGGCCCGCCTTGCGGCTGCGGAGTTTGCGCACTCCCTTGGCGATGACAACCATCTTGCCCAACGGTGTGCAGAGGGCAAGGACCCGGTCGGCCTCCCCCTGGTCGCGCCGGTGGATGATGATGGCCTCGGTGCGGTAGAGCCGCTCGCTGCTCACACTCCTCCTCGGCGGTCATTATACCATCCCCATGGCGGAGTGCAATTCTGAAGAGCGGCCCAGGAGGTACGACGCACCTGGGAGATGCGTCGTACCTCCACTTGCAGAGCGAGGGGACGGCGGCGGTCTACCGCTACAGATTGCGCAGAACCAAGGGCAGGTAGACGCGGATCGAGGGACGCACACACCAGACGGGCAAAAGGCCGCCGCAGGACCCGGTGCCCACCTGCCACGGCTCGATGTCGGTGGAGGCGGTCCAATCCCACGGCAGGTTCGCTCTGGTGCCAGAGCCGCTGGTGCTGCTCCAGGCAGAGCAATTGCCTCTGCCGGGAGTGGCCTCTTCGCTGGATATCCCACCGGTACGCACCCAGCCGAACATGGGCACAGGTGGCCCGCTGCCGCTGTCGGCATAGGTAGAACCGATGGCTGTATCGTAAACCAGATTGGAGACGTCCATGATCTCCCACAGAGAGGCCATGTGGTAGCCACTGGCACAGGCCGTGAGCGCTGTCGCCCCTGTATAGTCGTCCGGCGTCAGATAATAGCTACCCACGTTCCAGTCAGGGCTATAGTCCTCCACACACCAGACGCGAAGGGATGTATTGCAGACACTAGCACCCACCTGCCACGAGCCGATGTTGGTGGAGGCGGTCCAGTCCCACGGCAAGTTTATCCGGGTGCCATACTGAGCGCCACTGCCATTGGTCCAGACGGAACAGTTCCCCTGGCCGGGCGTGTTGCTCGCGCCAGAAATCGCGCCGGTGCGCACCCAACCATACAGGCTCGTGGGTGGCCCTGCACCACTATCGTCATAGTTATATCCAATGGTCGTCTCGTAGGCCAAGTTGGAGAGGTCCATGATCTCCCACAGAGAGGCCATGTGGTAGCCGCTGGCGCAGGCGGTGAGCGCTGTATCCCCACGGTGAGTGGAGGTTGTCAGGTAATAGTGACGGCCGGAGCCGGACTGGAGCAACGGCGCATTGGTAGTGGTCTGAGGTGGAGTGGCCCCCTCCCGCGCCCAGCTCACCGAGCCACCCAGGGCCAGCAGCAAAAGCACGACCGCCAAGAGTTGGAGGCCGACACGGCCTCTGTTGACACGAACTTTTCTCCTCTTACCCATCCTCATTCTCTCCTTTCTTCTACATCTCGGAGGCTAGCTCGGGCGATCTGCCAGGGCGTCTAGCCATCCCGCAACAGCAGGGGCAGATAGATGTCGTACCTGACCACCCCGCCGCCGCTCCAGAAACCGCCCTGCAGGGCGTAGGTCCCTCCCTCCAGTAACCCTGCATCGGGTTGAGCGATAGCGCCGGCGAGGGCATAGCCACCCCCACTGCTATCACCTCCCCCGCCATCCACTGTCCACCAGCCAAGATCATAGCCGTCGCCCGATTGGGCCAGAACCGTAGAAGCCAGCAACAGGAGTCCCAACAGGGCCAAAAAGGTTGCGCTGCGTCTCATTTCCCCCTCCCCTGAACCGGCTAATGCGGCCCGGTGTAAGTGTACTCGATGATCGCGCCGTAGCACCAGACGTTGCTGTCTGGCAAACCGAGGCTCAGGAAGTAGGAATACTGAGAGTTGTCAACCGTCGCGTAACTGATGGTGCTGTCGTAACTGCTGCCGTTGCCCGCGTTCCCACTGGTGGACGCGTAGGCCATCAGGCTCGAGGTCCCAGCCAGGCCATTCCTGTATAGAGAGAGCACGCCATTGGACGACGAAGTATCCCGCCAGTAGAAGGTCAGCCGCGTTACGGTAGCGCCGTGGGGCAGTTGGACCGGGGCGATGTAGTTGTCGCTGCTGCCGTCCACGTTCTGGAGACGCTGTCCGGTGTTTGAGAAGTCGTACCCGTCCACCTGAGGTTGGAAGTCGGCGGCGGAGAGGGAGAGGTAGCCGGTCTGAGGCATCCACGACACTGCACCGGTCTCGGTGACGGTAAAGGCCGTGGTGTCAGCGCCATTCAAGATGCGGAACTGGGAGATAGAGTTACTATCGTCGTCCAGGTGCAGGTCGATATGGTCGTTGCTGTGCAGCTCCATATCCGCGCCACTCGTGCCCGTCGCATAGATGTCGCCCAGAGACCCATTAAGCGATAGATCGCCCACCGTGCCGTTGGCCTCTACACCATAATTCCCGCCGGAGGCATAGACGCCCGTACCGGTGGCGCTGGTGCCAAGTACGCCGGGGGCGCTCAGGCTATCCCCGTGCACGCCGTTGCCAGAGTCGCTGCCGCCATATACCCCAAAACCATCATAGCTCTCGCCCCAAACTCCCACCCTGGCGCTGGGGAGACGCGACGAAGCACTCCCGCCCCGGCCATGGATGGCGGCAGCGTTAACCCCAGCTCCACTGTCCGTCACATCCAGGGTGAAGCCAGCGGCATTGGATCCATTTAGCGTCAGACCAGCGCCGGTGCCACTCCACGTCTCGCCCCAGTGGTCGTGGCTGGCGGTGGCGAAGGCGCTGGCGTGCTGCCCATCCAGCAGGTCGGCATCCAGGCCTGAGCCGGCACCGTCGTTGGCGCTGGTCCAGGCGGTGCCGCTGATGCGGTCAGGCGAGAGCGCCCCGGCGGGCACGTCGGCATCCCCCACCTCACCGGCGTCGTCGTTGACGTAAGCAGCATCGTGATTGTGGTCAGAGCGAGCGACGGTGGAGGCCGAGCCACTGCCGGCGAAATCCACCCCCAGCGTCACGCTCCCGCTCGCTCCGCCGCCGGTCAGACCAGCCCCAGCGTTCACCGCGGTGATGTCCCCACCGCTGTCGGCATCGGCGGTGCAGATCCAGGCGACGCTATTCCACTTGGCGATCTCACCGTCGTCGCAGGAAAGCCCACCCAGTACGTCGTCGTCACCATCAGCAATGTCCGCTGGTACGTTGCTCAGGTTGTCCCAATGCACCTGGGCGGTGCCATCGCCTTGCAACTCGGACTCGGTATAGTACCGGGCATCATGGTCGTGGTCGGCCCGGGCCACGTAGAGGCTGCTGCCGGTGCCGGAGAAAGCGACGGTGAGAGTCACCGCCCCCGTCTCCCCGCCACCAGCGAGACCGTCCCCGGCATAGACGGCGGTGATGTCACCCCCGCCACCACTCCCCACGTCGTCGTCGCCGCACTGCCAGGCAGAGCCGTTCCACTCGGCGATCTGACCACTGTCACAGGAGAGAGCGCTCAGCGTATCGTCGTCGCTGCCGTCGGCA
>JAOZPF010000010.1:9627-20635 GCA_029932895.1 Anaerolineae bacterium
GTCGGCAAAGCCGGCGGGCACGTCGCGCAGGCCGGACCAGGGTGATGCGGCGCTGTAGCGAGCATAGGGAGCGGCGGTGAGCGGCTGACGCGGTGAGAGGGCGGTGTAGGCCCCGCTGCTATCACCAGGCCGCACACCGATCTGCAACCACAGCGCCGTCCCGTCAAAGACGTCACCCAAGTCCAGCGTCACGGTGAAAAACCCGTCACTCACGGCCACGTCCCCCACCATCAACGTGCTGCCAACCTGACTCCCGGCGGAAGCATCGTCGTAGAGGCTGAACTGGAAATCGTAACTGCCGTTGGCGGGGGAACCGCCATCCAGCAGGCGGCCTTGGTAGGTAAAGGCAGTGCCCAGAGCAGCGTCACTATCCCGTGGACCAGGTCCCTGAGCGAGGGCCGTGCCCGCGACCAGGAATATCCCCAGAGCCAGAACTCCGACCAAGCGAAAAATATCCCGTCCTTTCATCTTCACTCCCCCTTTACTGATTGGTCATTTCATCGCCGATATACCAGAGAGTATCCTGCCCAGCAGTCGAAGCCACAAGCCAGAGCCGACCGGTAGCATCCACGGTGGCAAAGCGGACGAGCAGCGGATATGTCAGTTCCAGGTTACCAGCGCCAAGCCGGTAGACACTGTCCCAGACAAGCCAGCGTGCGCCGGCAGCGTCCGCGAACAGCGCATCAGCATCAACCCAGCCCTCGGCGATCTCCTGCGTCCAGGCATTCCCATGCCAGTGATAAAGGGCATAGGTGCTGCAACTGGCCCCGCCGCACAGCAGAAACGTCACCCACAGATCGCCGGCGGGGTCTGGATTGATAGAGGTGATGACACCGGGCCGAGTACCTCCTGCTCGTTGCTCCGCAGGCAACGGGAACCTGGCCCATTCATCAGAGACGGGGTCGTAGCGCCACAGGTCGGCCTCGACACCTAGCCAGATATACCCGGCATCATCGCTGGCGACCGCGTTGGCGCAGCCGGAGGCCACCACAGAATCGGCCCCGTGCCAGGTCTGACCGTCGTACCAACGCACCCCCTGACCGCCAAAGGGGCCTGGCCCGCCCCAATCGCACTCGGTCACCCACACCCCCGCACCGTCCCGCCGGCCCATTATCGTAAAGACCGGGGTGAGGTCCAGGGCACCGACCTCGCCCATACCCATATCCGCCGCCGTAAAGACTGTCCAGTGCTGATCGGCCAGGAGGCGCACGTCCTGGGACGTATCCAGCCAGAAATGGCCCGCGCCGTCGCTCTGCCCGTGGCCCACATGCCAGCCGTCGGCGAGGGGGGACCAGCCATCAGCAGCGCCCCAGGTCGTCCAGGAGACGCCGTCCCAGGCAGAGATGGTAGAGCCATCCTCGCTGACGACCAGGGCGCGGCCGGCGGCGTCGATCCCTGCCAGGCTGCCGGTATAGTCAGCCAGGAAAGTATTCCAGACACCGTCCACCAGGCGGACGACGCTTTGGTCGGTAGCCAGCCAGAGAGCGCCATCAGGTGCACCGTACAGACGAGCACTACTGCCAGGCAGCAACTCGGCAATGGAGCCGACGAGATGGAGCGGGCCGGGGAGCGGGGTAACGGTGGGAACGAGCGTTGGTGTTGCCGTCGCCGGAGGTGGAGGGGTGTGCGTCGGCGTGGGCAAAGGGGTAGCTGTAGGCACGGGCGGTGCGGTGGCGGAAGGGGTGGGAGGACAGGTGGGGGACGGTGAAGGGGAGGGCACGTTTGCACAGGAGCACAAGAGTAGGGCAATCGTCAACCCGATCCCAAGCAAGGTCAGGCCTCTTCTGAGAAGTAAACGGGCCTCGATCTTCATTCGTCTTTCTCCTCTCCGCTCCTCGGTTCGGCGGTCATCACTTCCTGTGTTCCCATGGTGTAAAAGCGAAAGAACTCGACCAACTTTTCCATCGACTGAAAGAACACGGTGCGGCCACTGGTCACATCCTGCACGCGCCCTCGCCACAGGGGGCCTCCGTTGGGTCCGGTCTGGTCAGCTTCCCACCAGATACGGACGACAAAGGAACGGACATCGGCAGAACGGCGCATCACCAAATCTCACCAACATTACTGTGACGACGCAAGAAGCAGGAGATAGAGCAAACCAAGTGCGTTCCTCCCCGCAAGCGGTGGGGAGGCACAGGAGAACTGGTACGTCCCCTGGCTCCCCCTTTGCCGCTCACTTGAACTCGAAGGCGGTGATATAGGCGTAGCTGCCCGACCAATCGGTGGCAATGACCAGAGAACCATCGCGCAACGCGGCCGCACCCTCAGGGCTGTAGAACCCGCCCTCGGGCCAGGGCGCATCGCCGTCATCCACCGCGACGCCGAACTGGGCCACCTGGTTGCCCATCGGGTCCAGCTTCAGCACACTGGCAGGAGTCCACACCGCCACGTACATATTCCCCTGGTCGTCTATGTTCAGGCTCTGCGGACCGGTGAAACCCAAGGCAGCTCCGCCCAGCCTTCCCAGCAGGTTGCCCTCTGGGTCGAACTTTAGGATCTCGGCGCCGACAAAGCCCACCACGTAGAGATTGCCGTCCGGCCCCACATCCATTCCAACGGCGGAAAAGTACTCATCGGTGATGGGGAACTCGCCCAAGAAATCGCCGCCGGAGGTGAACTTTTGCACCCTGGTGATGTCGTTGCCTTCATCATCCACGTTGTCGTCCAGCACATAGACCGTGCCGTCGTTACCGACTGCCACCGCGCTGGGGCTAAAGTCGCCGAACTGCCCTTCGCCAGTGCCAGCCTCGCCCCAACTGGTGACCAGCGCGCCGCCCGGCGCAAAGACAAAGACCTGGTTGTTCCCCCACGCCGCCACGTAGACGTTGCCGTCAGGGCCGATCTTGACATCGGTAGGATTGTTCAGGTCATCGTGGACGATCAGGTTGACCTGGTTCCCGGCGGTGTCCAAGACCCAAATGCCGTGGGTGTTGTCAGCCACATAGATCAGGTCATTCGCGTCGGTGTCTACACCGCCCAAAGCGGCAAACTGGTCGGCCCAGACGCCGCTTTCGCCACCCAGCCGCCAGGCAAAGCCCTCGGGAGCAGGGAAGGGGGTCGCCTCCGGCGCGGCCTCGATCACTGGTCGCACCGCCTCCCCCTCACCCGGCACACCCACCAGTTCGACAGCGTCGATCTCGTTCCACCCCAGGCCCAGCACCGACTGGTCCACGATGATGTGCACCCCTTGCACCAAAAAGTCAACCTGGTCAGTCTCGATGGTGAGCACATAGGGGCAGGGTGATTCCACCTCGTTCGGCTCCTGGGTGTAAAAGGGAACATACTCTCCATCCAGGTCTATCAGGTCCACCTCGACCACCTGATCGGGGTGGTAAGTTTGGTAGATACTGATCTCGGTGACATAGACAGGGGTGTCATAGTAGGCGTCGAGCCATTCGACCGTATCGCTGCCGGCGGAGGCCCAGGCCGTGTCTATGTCACCGCACTCGGACGTATCCGGCTCGCCGGTGACCTGGATGGCGGCCCAGCCGGGTTCGCTCCACTGGGAGCTGGCGGTGGCGTCCGCAGCCCACTGCCGGATGATGGGGACAGGCGTCGGGGTAGGTGGCGCAGTGGTGGGAGCCGGTGGCGGCTCTGTCGCAGTCGGGGCAGGGGTCTCTGCCGCGCCCCCGCCACAAGCGACGATGGACAACAGCAATACCAACAGCAATCCCAACTTGAGCAGATTCACTCTTGTCCTCATTTCACTTTACCCCCTTTCCACGGTCCATCCTATGGCTGGCAGACCACACGCTGGTCAAGTTCCAGACGGCATACCTGTCGGCGTTCCGGTACGGTAATAATCTACCACAGTGATGTCGTAGACATATCGCAAGATGGAGGGCGAGAGGGAAAAGAAGTGGCGGAAAAAAAGTCGCTCAGGCGCACCGTCCGCGGGTGCGGACGGCGTGGCCCTGCTGGCGCAGGGCAGTCAGGTCGGCGCGGACAGTGCGGGAGGAGACGCCCAACGCGCCAGCCAGGTCGGCGACGGTGGGCATCGCCCCCACCGCTTTGGCCTCGTCCAGGAGGCGCAGGATGCGCCTCCGGCGCAGGGCCACTTTGCCCTCCCGCTCGGCTATGGCAGCGTCCCGCTCGCCCGCGTCCACGGTCCAGACAAGGGAGACCAGTTCCGTGACGTCAGGGCGACGATGGGCAGGGATGTCGGCGCGGGCCAGGCGGACACGCAGCCGACCCGGTGGAGGCAGTTGGGCGAGGGCCGAGGCAATGGCCCGATTGATGCGAGTGCCGGTGCGGTACGTCTCCTGGAGAGCTGGAGCGGTGATCTTGGCGGCTCCCTCCTCCATAATAGAGGCTGCCTTTTCCAGAGCGGCACGAGCGGCAGCCCAATGGGACACTGCTTCGGCCACGCGATAGTGGTTGTAATAGATACGGTGTGGGTACTCGACGCCCGACAGCCCAGCCTCCAACTCTGCCACAGCCTCTCGGCTGTGCCGCCAAGCGCTCTTCCCATCCCCCAGAGCCAGTTCGGCCAGAGCGATGTAGGAGAGGTCTATCACGGCATAGGCTGGCTCGCCCAGCTCCCGGCGGCGGCGGTAGGCGGCCTTTAGGTGCTCTATGGCTGTGGTCGGATCGCCCTGCAGGAGGGCCAGCCGCCCCAGCGCAGCCAGGCAATCCCCCTCCCATGATAGGTCCTCCACCTCGCGGAAGAGCGTCAGAGCTATGTCGAGGTGGGAGCGAGCCGCCGCAAGGTCACCGTCCCGCTCGGCGGGCACCACTCCTAGGTAGAAATGGGCAGCCGCCTGGCGACGCCGGTCGTTCGTGACCTGGCTCAGGCGCAGTGCCTGGCGGAGCAAGTCCTCGGCGGCCTCTATGTCGCCCAGGTCAAAATGAGTCAGCCCGGCGTTAAACAGAGCGCGTCCGATCTGGTGAGGATCATTGGTAGCCTTGGTAAGATCCAGACATTCCTGGCCGTAGGAAAAGGCGAGAAAGTAATCCCCTCTGAGACTGGCCGCGCTCGCCAGCCCGATCAGGCAATGAACCTGACCGGGGATGTCACTCAGGGAGCGGTAGATGCGGAGCGCCTCTTCGAGATAGCCAGAGGCCTGGGGATAGTCAGTTGTGTAAAGGGCGTTCCAACCAAGTTGGCTAAGCAGATCAGCCTGGGCGCGACCGTCCCCCAACCGGCGATAGATATCGAGCGCCGCCAGGGCATCCTGGTCGGCGAGGCCGTATCGCCCCTGTATCCGCTGGTACTCGCTGCGGCGGTACAACGCGTCCGCCACGCGCCCCTCGTCGCCGAGGTCACGGGCCAGGGAGAGCATCTCCTCCAGGTCGCGCCCCTGTGCCTCCCGGTCACCGATCCAATCCAACACCTCGGCCCGGTCGCAAAGTACATCGTAACGAGCGGCGCGGTCATCGGGCCGGGTGAGCAGGTTCAACAGACGATCGTAGCAAGATAGTGCAGATTGGTAGGCAAACTGCTCCCGGGCACGGCTGGCGGCGCGAATAGAGTAATGAATCGCCGGCTCCCGCTTCCCGCCAGCGGCAAAGTGATGGGCCAGCGCTTCAAACCGCTCGGGGAAGAGGGACTCGATGGCCTGGGCGACCCGCTGATGGAGGCGCTCCCGCTGCGAGGGTGAAAGCCGATTGTACGCCGCCTGACGTACCTGGTCGTGGCTAAAGCGGTAGCCGCTGTCCGTCTCCACCAAAAGGCCCAGCCGGAGCAATTCGTCGCTAGCCAGCAGGTACCGATCGGGGGTTTCTAGATCGTGGTCGGAGGTGGAGAGCGCGCAGACGCAGGCCAGCAGGTCGAAATCAACCTCCGTGCCGGCGACAGCAGCGGCGGCCAAGAGCTTGGCCGCAAGGGGAGAGAGATTGGAGAGCCGATGGCCGATGACCGCTTCGCCTAGGTGGGAGGGGAGGACAACTGGCGCGCCGGCTACCTCCGCCCAACGCCAGGCCCCGCCGTCGGTGGGCAGGAGATACCCGTCATCCCGCCAGGCCTTGAGGGTCTCTACCAGGTAAAGAGGCACGCCCTCGCTCTCCCGTGCTAACCGTTTGCTCAGCGTGGAACCCTCCCCCCAAAGGAGGCAATGCACCAGCGCAGTGATGTCGTTGGCATCAAGGCGACCGAGCTCGTAGCGGGGGAAAGAACATGCCCGGTCCATCGCCTGTAGAGCGTTCCAGACGGCAGGGGTTGCTCGTAGTTCTGCTGTACGGCCAGTGATCAAGAGGAGAAGGCAGCTCTGTGTCAGATGAGGGAGCAAGAGAGGTAAAAAGGAAAGGCTCTCGGCATCAGCCCATTGGAGGTCTTCCAACACCCAGAGGTGAGGGACAATACGCGAGAGGGCCAGAATAAGGGCGACGAGGCCATTGCGCAGCCTCTCGTGGGCCCGAGGCGGGGAAAGATCGGGGAGAGGAGACAACTCCGACAAGGCCCAAGTGACAACGGGCATCAGCGTCGCGACGGCCTGCAGGTGAGTCGGCTCCACCGAGCGGGCCAGTTGCCGTAGCCGCAGGGGGGTCAGCAGGGGAGTGATTGCTGCCACGATGAGCCCGTACGAGAGTGCCTCGACCTCGCCAGACCGAACCAGGGTGGTCGAGATGCCACGCCAGCGGGCGCCGGCGATGACCTCCTCAGCCAGGCGGCTCTTGCCAATACCCGCCTCCCCCTCGAGGAGAACAATGCCCCCCTGCCCCGCGGCGGCCGCCTCGAGATGCCCCAGCAGTGCCGCCCGCTCGCTGTCGCGCCCCACCAGCGGCGGCCTCTCCAGGTCAAAGGCAGGGCGACGGGCCGGAGCGGGCAGATGAACCGGCCCCACCTGACGGAGGAAAGGGGCTTGGCGAACCAATATCTGGTAGAGCGCCTCGGTCTCCGGAGCAGGGGCCACGTTTAGCTCCTCCCGCAAGGTCTCACGGCAGCGGTGATACTGGGAGATCGCCTCGGCATCCCGGCCCAGCAGGTGATAGAGCCGCATCAACTCGCGGTGGGCAGCTTCGTGAAAAGGCTCGGCAGCGATCAACCGCCGGGCGATGTCAAGAGCAGTGGTATAGTCGCCAGCCTGTTTGCGGCGCTCCAGGAGACAGCCCAACATTTCCAGATACAGCCCGTGCAGCCGCTCCCGCTCCAAAAGGACCCAGTCGTGGTAGAGGCCGTCCAAGAAAGGCCCATGGTACAGATCAATTGCCTCACGCAGGGTCGGCAGGGTGGTGTGCTGGTGCGTTGGCAAACTGGCGGCCTGGCCCTGTGACCAATCTGCCAGTCCACCGGCCTCCCTATTTGCCAGTTCCTCAAACCGTTCGACGTCGAGCCAATAGGGAGGAGCGGGGTTGAACCAGAGGCTCTCCTCATCCGCCGCCACGTGATCACCCAGGACACGGCGGACGCGCCAGAGAGTGTCGGAGAGGCGACGGCGAGCCTTGTCCTCTGCCAGATCGGGCCAGAGGACGGCGGCCAGTATCACGCGAGGGTGACGGCGGTCGCGGAACGTGAGAAGGTAGGCCAGCAAATCATGCGCTCTGCGTGTCGGCAGCCGGACCGACTGCCCGTCGCGTTCGATCCGCAACCCTCCGAAGGTATAGAGACGCAACATAACGCTCCCCCACCAAGGCAGCAGTTAGGCAAGGGAATAATGCAGGTTACCCTCTTTGGCAGCCCCTCTCTGATAACGACCACATTATATCACAAGATCAGTGGCACTAAAACTATCGGGAAGCAGCGCCGCCAACGTCGTCTCGCGGATGTTCCCCTGAGTATCGACGATCAGGATCAGGAGATCGTCCCCGAACTCGCGCAGTGTCTGCCGGCAGGAGCCGCAGGGACTGCCACCGTTCTCGGTGACCACAGCCAGGGCGACAAACTCCCGCTCCCCCTCAGAGACCGCCTTTACCACCGCCGTTCGCTCAGCGCAGGTGGTCAAGGGATAGACAGCGTTCTCCACGTTGCAGCCGGTGAAAACCAGACCTGAGCGGGTCAACAATGCCGCCCCGACCCGGTAGCCGGAGTAGGGGGCATACGCTTGCTCCCGTGCCGCTTTCGCCTGGGCCACCAATGCCTCACGGTCAAATCCCTCCATCTGCGGCCTCCGTCCGTGCTCGCTGCACGCGCACCTTGCGGATGCGCCGGCCGGTCACCGTCAGCACCTCGATCAACAAGCCGTCGATGTGCAACCGCTCGCCTGGGGTTGGCACCTTGCCCAGACTGCTGTAGATAAGCCCGGCCAACGTGTCCCCCGACCCGGTCGGCAGCTTTACTTCCAAAAGATCGTTCACATCGTCCAGGTCTATCCGAGCGTCCAGAATGTACTCCCCCTCCCCCACCTGCTCAGAGATCGGTTCCTCGACGTCGTACTCGTCCTGAATCTCGCCGACGATCTCTTCCAGGATGTCCTCCACCGTCACCACGCCAGCCGTCCCACCGTACTCGTCGACCACAATGGCCATATGCACGCGCCGTTGCTGCATCTCCCGCAGCAGGTCGTCCACCTTTTTGGTCTCGGGCACAAAGTAGGCCGGTCGCAGGACCTCGCGCAACACGGGCTGCGGATTGCCATCCCGCAGAAAAGTCAACAGGTCCTTGGCGTACAAAAGCCCCACGATGTGATCGATGGTCCTCTCGTACACCGGGATACGGGAATGGCCGGCCTCGATGATCAGTCTCAACGCCTCCTTTGGCGGGGTGTCGGCCTCCAGCGCCACGATGTCGATGCGTGGCACCATCACCTCTTTGGCGCGGGTATCGCCGAATTGGAAGATGGAATAGATCATCTCTTTCTCACCTTCCTCGATGACCCCCTCCTCCTCGCCGGCATCCACCAGCATCCTGATCTCTTCCTCGGTGACGAGCAGGGTCCCGCTAAACTGGAGACCGCCAAAGGGCATGGCGAGACGGTTGCCAATCCAGACCGCCAGGCGAGCCAAGGGCCAGAGAACGACCTCCAACCAGCGGACGAGCCAGGTCGATCGGAGCGCCCATCGTTCCGGCTCGGCGGCCGCCACTGCCTCCGGGACCAATCGCCCCGCGGTCAGAAGAAAGAGGGCCAGGAGAGGGAGAAGGATGGCAAAGGAGACCGCGCCAGCCCAGAGGTCGGGCAAGCCCACGTAGCCCAACACTGTCGCCAGCGGCCCGACCAACGTCAACACCGCCACGCCAGCCGCCATAGTGGTCAGCAGCGCCTCGCCCAGATAAAGCGTCCCCAGCAACCGGCTGGCATCCTCGGCCAGCGCCGCGGCCATGTCGGCCCGCGGGACTCCTTCCTCCACCATCTGCCGCAAGCGGCCACGGCGCGTGCTGGCAAAGGCCGACCGGATCGCGGCCAACAGACCGCGCACCGCCACCAGCACTAGAACACCAATCAGACCAAGCCAACTCTCCCAACTCACTCTACGACTCCTGTACTCGCGCCGGGACGCCGTAGGCCAACGCCTCGTCCGGCACATCCCGCGTCACCACCGCCCCGGCCCCCGTTTTCGCCCGGCGGCCAACACGAACCGGCGCGACGAGCATGGTGCCAGAGCCGATGAAGGCGTCCTCGCCAATCACCGTGCGATGCTTTTTCTCGCCGTCAAAGTTGCAGGTAACGGTGCCGGCGCCGATGTTGGCCCCGGCCCCGATCTCGGTATCCCCCACGTAGCTAAAGTGGCCCATCTTGGCCCCTGGCCCCAGGCTGCTGTTCTTGAGCTCTCCGAAATTGCCGACGTGTGCACCAGCCTCCAGGCGAGCCCCCTGACGGAGGTGACTGAAAGGGCCGACATCACTGCCCTCCTCCATCACTGCCCCCTCCACCACAGAGGCGACCACCCGGCAGCGATCGGAAACGGTGCTGTCCTCTATCAGGCTGTTGGGGCCAATGCGACAGCGAGCACCGATCACGGTGTGGCCACGCAACACCGTGCCGGGCCAGAGCACCGTGTCCCGCCCAATAGTCACATCGGCCTCGACGTACGTCGCCGCCGGGTCGATCATCGTCACCCCGGCCTCCATCCAACGCCGATTGATCCGCCGCCGCATCTCCGCCTCCGCCTCGGCCAGGTGGACGCGGGTGTTGATCCCCAACACCTCGCTCGCGTCCCCAACCAGGACACCCTCCACCGTCAACCCCTCGGCCACGGCCATGCCGATCAGATCGGTCAGGTACGCCTCCCGCTTGGGAAGCGACAGCGGTATCAGCTCCACGTGCGACCAGAGCCACTCGCCGTCGAAACAATAAACCCCGGCGTTCAGCTCCCGAATCATCAACTGCTCAGGAGTCGCCACGGCCTCCTCGACGATCTGGGTCACCCGCCCCTGCCCATCCCGGACCACGCGCCCGAACCCGCGTGGGTCGTCGCTGACCAGGGTGAGCATCGTGATGGGGCCGTCGCCAGCCTGCTGGCGCTCTACCAGGCCAGACAGGGTCTCGCCCCGCAGGAGTGGCATATCAGCATAGATCACCAAGACGCGGTCCACCCTCCCCGCCAGCACCGGCCGCGCCTGAAGCACGGCATGGCCGGTCCCGCGCCGCTCTGCCTGCTCCACACAGGTCACCCCATCCCCCGCAATGTGGCGCACTTGCTCCGCCCCGTGGCCCACGATCAGCACGGGGGGCAGGTCGGACAGTGAGCGTGCCATCTCCAGCGCGTAGAGGAGCATCGGCCGCCCGGCCAACGGGTGGAGGACCTTGGGCAGAGCAGACCGCATACGGGTGCCCTGCCCGGCCGCGAGAATCACAACGCCCAAGTTCACAACTTGCCTCCTTCACCAGAGACAAAAAATGGCCGCCACGCGGCCCAAGACCGGGCCGGTCACAGCCCACAAACGAATTGACCCAGGTTTGTCGCTCGACGTATCGTCCAAAACAGAAACCTACCAACCTCCCGGCCCTCTGCCGGACAGAAACACAATCCCACCAGGGGGAACTGCTTTCATTATACCACCCGGCTCTCGGAGCGCAAGGCACGTTGCGGGTGTGTTTCAAGCTAGAGGAGGTGGTCGTGTCCTTCCAACTGGACACTGGCGTTTTTGTTTGTAGTGACGGCTTCAGCCGTCCAAAAGGCTCAAAAGCGGCTA
>JAOZPF010000187.1 GCA_029932895.1 Anaerolineae bacterium
CGCGAGTCTGGCGACTCGCGCCACTCTACAAAATAAAACGCACTCGCTATCCCCAACAAAACAGGGGCGAGCCTCAGCTCGCCCCCGCATCGACCCGTTCGGGCGCCACTTTTACAAAGCGCCTTCTCCCAGTGCTTCCAGCAGCAGCGGCAGGACCTCTTGCGGCTCGGCCTCCAGACACAGGTCGGCCACCTGAAAGATGGGAGCATCGGGATCGGGGTGGATGGCGAGGATGAACCCGGCCTCCTCGATGGCGGCATTGTGGAACGTATCACCGCGGATGCCCACCGCCACATAGACCTGTGGGGCCACGGTCACGCCGCGCACGTCCACCACCTGCCCGGCCTCGATCCAGCCGGCATCCCGCGCGCCGCGGTCACCAGCCAGCCGTCCACCAAGCGCCGCCGCGAGACGCCCCGCCAGCTCCGGGTCGCCAGCCTGCCGACCCACGGCGACGATCACCGCGGCCTGCGAGAGCGGCAACTGCGGCGGCTCAAACCCCTCCGCTTTGCCCACCACCCGCACGTCCGGCTCCACCAACTCCACATCAATAGAAGTCGGCTCCCCCTTGCGGTAGGGGTCGAGGAACGGCTCCGGGAACGATCCCGGCTCCACAGTCAGGAACTGTGGTCGGGCCTCGGGGCAGACGACGATCTCATAGTACTCGCCGCCATAGATGGGAAAAGTGGCCTGCACCGCGCGGATGGATTCGTCCAGCGTGGTCGCGGTCACGTGCTCGACCAGCCCGCCGCCCATTCGCTGCGCCAGGCGCGGCGCTATCTCCCGTCCCAGCGGGGTGGCCCCGAACATCACCACCTCCGGCTGCTCGGCGGCAAAGAGGTCGCCCAGCACCTTCAGATAGGGAGCCAGCGCAAAGTGGGCCAACGAGGGATCGTCAGCCACACGCACACCATCGGCCCCGGCCTGATAGAGAAGCGGGGCCAGATCGGTCACACCGTCGCCCAGGAGGACGCCAAAGACATAGGCCCCCAGCGCGTCGGCCAGGGTGCGGGCCGCGCCCAGCGCCTCCAGCGTCACCGGCGACACCGCGCCGTCCACCACATCGGCCACGACCCAGACGCCGCCGCCTCCGCCTTCGGCCTCGGATACTTCCTCCTGCTGAGCCATCAACAAGTCCAGGTAGGATGCGTCCATTCTGCCCCCCTTACCTCTGTACCCGCTGGAGAAGCGCGCTGGCAGCCGCCTGCGCCATCTCCTCCACCGTGCCGCTGGCGCGCACGCCGCGCTCCCGCTGCGGCGGAAAGTCCTGCCCCCGCCGCTCTAGCAACGGCTTGAGCTTCTCCTCCCCCACCAGCTCACTCACGTCCCACTGCTCCAACCGCTCGACGATCTCCCCCACACCCTTGTAGATGTTGATGAGACCAGCGCCGTCGGGATAGCGCAGCTTGACCGCGCCAGGGACCACGGTGACCAACACCGGCAGTCCGGCTTCGTAGGCCAGGTATTCACCCCCCACGGACCGCACCACCTCCACTCGCTCACCGTCAACTTTCGCCGCCCAGGCATCGGTGATCTGCGGCCAACCCAGGGCCTCCGCCAGCCGCGGCCCCAGTTGAGATTGGCCGGTGTCCAGCGTCGTCGCGCCGAGGAGAATCAGGTCGGCTCCCCCCAGCCGCTCCAGCGCCGCCACCAGCACACGGGTCCAAACGGCATCATCATGGGCGGGAACGTTCGCCGCCCCTCCCACATAGACCGCCCGGTTGGCACCGGTCGCCAGTGCCTGACGCAGCACGTCGTCGTCGGACAGGGGAGCACGGGGCAGCACCACCACCTCGGCATCACCCTCGTCCTTGACCCGCAACGCCATCTCCAGCGCGCAGCGGTCGGCCGGCTGGAGGATATACTCCTCGCGGTTGATGAAAATGCGGCCCGCCCGCCGGTTGACGACGACGCCACCAGGATCGAGTACGCGTCCAAGAATCACGACAATTCGCATAGCCGCACCTCCTATGGCCTGATCCGCACGCCGTGTTGGCGGAAGATGTTGCTGGCGATGACAATGCGCTGAATCTCGTTGGTGCCCTCAAAGATCTCGGCGATGCGAGCGTCACGAAAAGCCCGCTCGATGGGGTAATCGCGCGAGAGTCCCAGCCCGCCGTGGATCTGCAGCGCCGTGTCGATGGCGCGGGAGGCCACTTCGGAGCCGTACAGCTTGCACATCGCCGCCAGTTGGGTGAACGGCTGCTTGGTGTCCACCATCCAGGCCACGCGATAGACCAGGCTGCGCAGCGCCTCGACCTCGGTCGTCATGTTGGCAATCATCCACTGCACCGATTGCTTATGGGCCAGCGGCACGCCGAACTGCTGGCGCGTCTTGGCCCAGCGGACAGACCATTCGAGCGCGGCCTGAGCGCCGCCCAGACAGGCCGCCCCCAGCGTCAGCCGGCCCATGTCCAGCGTTTTCATAAAGCTGACGAACCCCTCTCCCACCTTGCCCAGCACATTCTCCTGCGGGACCCGCACCTCCTCAAAGATCAGCTCCGCCGTAGAACTGCCACGGATACCCATCTTGTCCTCGTGGTGACCCACCGTGAAGCCGGGCATCCCGGCCTCGACGATGAAGGCGGTGATCCCCCCCCGCGCCCCCAACGCCGGGTCGGTCACCGCCAGCACGGTCACGATGTCGGCAAAACTGCCGTTGGTGTTGAAGGTCTTGGTGCCGTCGATGATCCAAGAATCCCCCTCGCGGACAGCGCGGGTGCGGATGGCAGCGGCATCGGAGCCGGCATCCGACTCGGTCAGCACAAAAGCGCCGATCTTTTCTCCCCGCGCCAGCGGCACCAGGTACTTGCGCTTTTGCTCCTCGGTGCCATCCAGATAGATCGACATCGCGCCGATGCCGATGTGAGCGCCAACGTTGGTCGCGGTGGAGGTGCAGACACGGCCCAGCTCCTCCATCAGGATGCAGTAGCCGGTCTCCCCGGCCCCCATCCCGCCGTATTCCTGGGGAAAACAGACGCCCATCAGACCGATCTCGCCCAGTTTTTTCAGCGTCTCGAATGGCACCCGGCCCTCCCGGTCTATCTCCATCGCCAGGGGAGCCACCTCGTTCTCGACGAACTCGCGGATCATGCGGCGCAGGGCCTGATGTTCTGGCGAAAACGTAAAGTCCATATCACTCTCCCTTCCAGCCTCGCGAGGCCCACAGACTCAGGGCGCGATCTCGACATCCCGCTCGGCAAAGATCCGCTGCGCCACGCGGACGTATTGCAGCTCTGTCGGTCCGCCGATGATGCCCAGCGCGCGTCCGTCCCGGTACTTGCGCGCCATTGGATAGTCCTCCATATAGCCATAGCCGCCGAGCACCTGGAGCATACGGTTGGTGACGGTGCGCGCGACGCGGGCCCCAAACGCCTTGACCATCGCCGCATCGACTGTGAAATCTCCCTCCTGGTCGGTCAGCCACGCAGTACGGTAGACCAGGTAACGCAACGCCTCCACGTCGGTGAAGGCCTCGGCCACATAGGCCTGGATCGCCTGTTTCTTGGCGATGGGGACACCGAACTGGACACGCTCGGTGGCAAACTGCGCCGCCACGTCGACGGAATCGGCCGCCACTCCCAACCCGACCGCGGCCATGCCGATCGCCATGCGGGCCTGCGCCCGCTGCGCGATCTCCCAGCCAGCGCCCGGCGCGCCCAGCCGGTTCGCCGCCGGCACGCGACAGTTCTCCAGATAGATCGTGTTAAAGGTCGCGCTGCGTAGCCCCAGCGTCGGCTCGCGGTAGCCCACCGTCAGGCCAGGGGTGTCCCTGGGAACCAGGAACGACTCGATTCCTTCTTCCCCCCGGCCAAAGACCAGGAAGAGGCCGGCGCTCTCGCCGTTCGTCACCCAGGTCTTGACTCCGTCCAGGACCACCTCATCCCCCTCGACCACGGCACTGGTCTGAAGCGCCGCCGCGTCGCTACCGGCATCGGGTTCGGTGAGCGCAAAAGCGCCGATCACCTCCCCGGCGGCCATTGGCGTCAGCCACGTCTCCTTCTGCTCGTCGCTGCCGTGCTCCAGGATGCTCATCGCCACCTCGCTGACGTGGGTCGCCAGGAGGACGGCAAACGAGGCACAGGCACCTGCCAGCGATTCGATGAGCATCGCATAGCTGACGCCATCCAGTTCAGCGCCAAAGTAGGCTTCGGGAAGCGTCGCCCCCATAAAGCCCTGGTTGGCGGCCTTGCGCACCATCTCCGCCGGCAACGCTTCCTCGTGGTCGATGTCATCGGCGTGGGGAGCGATCTCTTTCGCCGCAAAGTCCCGGAACATGGCGCGGAACATCCGCTGCTCTTCGTTCAGAGCAAAGTCCATATCCTACCTCCCTCACCGGCCGGGGCCAGGGTCGCCCTACCGGTCCTTGAACTGTGGCTGCCGCTTTTCGAGAAAAGCGTTGACTCCCTCGTGAATGTCCTCTGTGTCGGCCAGGCCCACGAACTGCTCGGCCTCGATCTTGAGTCCCTCCTCGATGGGGACAGCCAGGCCGTCGTTGATCGCTTTGAGCGCCGCAGCGACGGGGAACCTGGACTTGGAGACGATCTTGCGCGCCAGGCCCCGCGCCTCCTTGAGCACCACGCCGGCAGGCACGACCTTGTTGACCAGCCCCAGCCGGTAAGCATCCTGGGCGGTGATCATGTCGCCGGTGAGGATCATCTCGATTGCCTTGCCCTTGCCGACGAGCCGCGCCAGCCGCTGCGTGCCGCCCCAACCGGGGATCAAGCCCAAATTGACCTCGGGCTGCCCCAGGCGGGCCCGGTCGGAGCAGATGCGGATGTGACACGACATCGCCAACTCCAACCCGCCGCCCAGGCAGAAGCCGTTGATGGCGGCAATGACCGGCTTGGGCGACCGCTCGATCCTGAGAAAGGTCTGCTGCCCGCGCTCGATGAACGCCGCCGCAGCGCCGTCTTCCGCCGGCTGGTCCAGCAGTTCCTTGATCTCGGGAATATCTGCCCCGGCGACAAAAGCGTTGGTCCCGCCACCGGTGATGACGATCGCCTTGACCTCATCGTCGGCCAGTAGCTCGTCGATCGCCTCTCCCAGTTCAGTGACCACCTGCCGGTTGAACGAGTTGACCGGCGGATGGTCGATCGTCAGCACAGCCACCTTGTCTTCGACCTGCGTGCGAATGTTCTGCCACTCTCCCATGACATTCCTCCACTTTGATCTTTATTGGCCTAGGCGTACTCGTGGAACCCCTTGCCCGCCTTTTCCCCCAGATGCCCGGCGCGGACGCGCAGTTTGAGCGGGCGCGCCGGCCGGAAACGAGGCCCGAGTTCCCCGGCCAGCTTTTCCAGCGTCCCGACCACCACGTCCAGGCCGATCTTGTCGGCCACGGCCAGAGGGCCAAGTCGCTCGCCGCCGTAGGTCATCCCCGTCCCGGCGACCATCGACATGTCGATGTCGGTGATGCTGGCAATGTTCTCCTGAACACACAGAGCGGCCTCGTTGATCAAGGGGAACATCAGCCGCTCGACGGTGAAAGTCGTGCCAGTGGCCACCGCGCCGGACGCCTGAAGCTCCGCGATCATCTGCTGGACCGCCTCCGATTCACCTCCGGGGTGATCGTAAAATCCCGCCCCGCTCTTTTCGCCCAGCCGGCCCGCCTCCATCAGCTTGGGGAAGAGCTTGGCTGGGGACATCCGCTCGCCGTACTCGGAGGAGAGGTAATCTCCCACGTGAGCGCAGATATCGACGCCCAGCATATCCATCAGCGTGAACGGCCCCATCGGCATCCCCCACTCGACGATGGCCTGGTCGATCTCGGTGGCCGTGGCCGCGCCCTCCTCCAGCGCCTTGGTCGCCTCGTTGAGGTAGGGCATCAGCAGCCGGTTGACCAAAAAGCCGGGGCACTCTTGCACCACCACCGGCATCTTGCGCAGGCTCTCGGCAAACATCACCACATCGTCGATCGTCTCCTGGTCGGTATCAAGGCCGGGGATCACTTCGACCAGCTTCATCACGCTGGCGGGGTTGAAAAAGTGCATGC
>JAOZPF010000188.1 GCA_029932895.1 Anaerolineae bacterium
TTGTTCATTGTCTCATTGTTCATTGTCTCATTGTTCATTGTCTCATTGTTCATTGTCTCATTGTTCATTGTCTCATTGTTCATTGCTTCATTGTTCATTGTCTCATTGTTCCATTGTTCATTGTTTCATTGCCTCATTGTCTCATCCCTCACCCGCTCCAAGAGCGTCCCCTCCTCCTCCGGCAGCACCGTCCGTGGGTCGAGCACCAGCCGGTCATCCTCGATGCGGGCTATCACCGGCGGGTCGCCGCCTCGCAGTGCCGCCGCCAGCCGGTCGGGGTCGGCTGCGGGCAGGGCCAGCAGCTTGGTCGGCAGCGTCTCGCCGGGCAGGCTCCCCCCGCCGACCGCGGACCGCCCATCGATCACCTGTGCCTCGATCCCGGCCCGCCGCAGCCGACGCTGCCAGCGTTTGGCCCGCCGGTTCAGCTCCTCCAACGGCGTCGCCAGCATCCGCCACACCGGCACCTGCTCCGTCGCCTCATCCTTCAGGTAATGCATCAGCGTCGCCTGCAGGCCAGCCAGACAGAGCTTGTCCGGCCGCAGGGCACGGGCCAGCGGGTCCTGCTTGAGCGGCTCAACAAGGGCCGCCTGACCGACGATAATACCTGCCTGCGGGCCGCCTAGCAGCTTGTCGCCGCTGAAGCAGACCACCGCCGCTCCCGCCGCGACGCTCTCCTGCACTGTGGGCTCGTGGCCCAACCCGAACGCGGCGGTATCAAGCAAGGCCCCGCTGCCCAGGTCGTCCATCACCGGCACCCCGTAGGCCCGCCCCAGCTCGACCAATTCCTCCAGCTCCACCTCTGTGGCAAAGCCGATGAGGCGAAAGTTAGAGTGGTGAGCGCGAAGGATGAGGGCCACACCACCCGCCGCCAGCGCCCACTCATAGTCGTGGCGGTGAGTGCGGTTGGTGGTACCCACCTCCACCAGTTGCGCGCCCGACTCGCGCATCACGTCCGGCACGCGGAAGCCGCCGCCGATCTCGACCAGTTGCCCGCGTGAGATGAGGACCCCGCGCCCGGCTGCCAGCCCACCGAGGGCCAAGAGGACCGCCCCGGCATTGTTATTGACCACCAGCGCCGACTCGGCCCCCGTCAGCTCGCACAGCAGTTGCTCGGCGTGGACGGTACGGTGTCCGCGATGACCGGCGGGCAGGTCGTACTCCAGGTTGGAGTAACCGCGGGCAGCCGCCTCCATCGCCGCGATGGTGGCCCTGGAGAGCGGCGCGCGGCCCAGGTTGGTGTGAATGACGACGCCGGTGGTGTTGATCACCGGGCGGAGCATGGGAGCCAGGTCGTTCTGCAGGTAGGTCGCTGCCCGGACCGCCAACGCCTCCCGGTCGGGAGGTTCCGCCCCATCGCGAATCTCCTCCCGTGCCCGGGCCAGCGCCTCCCGCGCCGCCCTGACTATGAGGCGATGACCGTAGCGCGGGGCCAACTTTTGCAGGGCCGGCTCTCCCAGCAGCCGGTCCACGCTGGGCAGACGGCGAAGTTCCCTTGTGCTCATCTCGCGCTCCTTTCTCGTGCCATTGTACCCCAAAGCGAGAGGGGCGGCAAGGGGAACAGGCAGGTGTGTGTGCTTCAGTTCTGATACCTTTGGCGGATTCATCAGCCCGCCAGGCGGCGGATGAATCCTGCCGCCTGGGGCCGGCATCGCGATGGAATCGAGGCTTCAGACGGTCTTGGCGGGGGAAGCCCGGCTAAAGCTCCCATTCCCAGGTCGGAGCAGTTACCCAGCGCGATGGAATCGAGGCTTCAGCCGGTCTTGGCGGGGGCAACCCGGCAAAAGCTCCCATTCCCAGGTCGGAGCAATTGCCCAGCGCGATGGAATCGAGGCTTCAGACGGTCTTGGCGGGGGGCAACCCGGCTAAAGCTCCCATTCCCAGGTTGGTGACCTCCCTCTCGATTGTCGGAGCAAGGTGAGGGGGAGTTCGAGGGGCGCGGGCGGCTTCGCCACGACCGGGAGTGATCACAGGCCCACACTGTCGTATCTACCCAAAGCTAGAACGTCGCTCCAACAAAAGTTGGTTACCCGGTCGGTTGGTGCTATAATTGGGGCGAAGGGAAAATCGAATGGCACGACGCCTCCAATACTATTTGTCCTCAATTCTCACCGTTCTGCGACAGGTCGAGAACTGGCACGCGCTCCCCGGGCTCGCCCTACGCAAACAGCCGGTGGTGCTGAGATTGAGAAACGGCTGCGCGTTCAAGGTGCGTAGCCTGATGGATGTGTGGATCGTCAAAGAGACGTGCCTGGACCGCGACTATGAGTCGAACTGTGTCCAGATCCAGGATGGGTGGGTCGTGATCGATATAGGGGCGGGGATCGGCGAGTTCGCGATATTGACCGCCAGAGAGCACCCCGGCAGCCGGGTTTACGCCTTTGAGCCTTTCCCCGAGTCGTTTGGCCTGCTGCAAGAGAACCTGGGCTTGAATATGGTGGGCAATGTCCGAGCTTTCCAGACGGCGGTTGGCCCCAGATCAGGCAAGATGACGCTCGCCACAACGGGAGAGGCCGTGCAGCATACAACTACGTCCAGTACCGTATCAGGCAGCGCGGCCGCCACGATCACGGTCCAGGGGCTCTCTCTCGACGATCTGTTCCGAGCGACCGGCATAGAACATTGCGATTTTCTCAAGATGGATTGCGAGGGATGCGAGTTCCAGGTGCTGCTCAACGGTAGCCAGACGACCTTGCGCAAGATCGACCGCATCTGCCTGGAGTATCACGACGGTTTCACCGAGTTCTCGCATCTGGACCTGGTCGAGTATTTGCAGCAGCATGGGTTTCAGACCAAGGTCGTGCCCAACCCTGTGCACAGCTACCTGGGATTCCTGTATGCCCAACGGTAGCGCTTGGCGACACTCGCTTGTAATTTCTCCGAGGAGGCAACTATGACTTGTCTGTATCCAGTTCGGGTGGGGCGTTAGGTGTCGATATGCCAACCATTCCACCGTTCATACTCAAAAAGCTCTATGTCAAACACTCGCTGCGGGCAGAAGGGGACGGTTTCGCTCTCGACCTGAAGAACAGCATCGCTCCCGGCATCATCCTGGCCTTTCGGGGGTTGGAACTGGACGGTGCGTCGCTGGAGCTGGAGCGGATAAAGGTGGTCCAGCCCGACGGCACATCGCTCCCCGCCGCCAACGTCTCCCCTCAGGAACCGCTCCTCTTTCCACTGGGGGCGACGTTCTCCCTGCGGATAAAGGGGACGGCGCTGGAGGCCGGCACGCACAATCTCAAGGTGAGTGTGGAGGTGCAGGATGTGGGACCACTCGACATCCCAGTGGCCGACCAGGTTGGTTAGCGGGGGCCTGGCCCTGCTGATGCTGCTCACCCTGGGACTGACCCGTCCGCCCGGCCCTCCCTCCCTGTCCGCCCCACCCCGCCCGACCAACGTCGCCCCGCTGGTGTGGGCGGGGACAGAGGGTGGAGGCAAGACCGGCTTTTTGGTCATCCTGCGGCAGCAGGCCGACCTGGGCGGAGTGGAGCGGCTGCCCACACGAGCGGCGCGCAGAGAGTCGGTCGTCGCCCGGCTGCGGGCGACGGCGGAGCGCACCCAGCCTGGGCTGAGAGCGCTACTCGAGCGGCGCGGGGTCCCCTACCGTTCTTTCTACATCGTCAATATGCTGCTGGTGACCGGGGACCGGGCGTTGGTGACGGAACTGGCGGGCCGGCCGGACGTGGCCCGCATCGACGCCAACCCCTCCGTGCGGGCCTCCTTCCCCCCTCTCGACGCGCTCGATGCCTGCCCCAGCGGGGGGGTCGAGTGGAACGTGCGCCAGATCAACGGCGACGACGTCTGGGCGCTGGGCTATACCGGGCAGGGCGTGGTCGTGGCGGGGGCGGATACCGGTTACGAGTGGGACCATCCGGCACTGATCAACCAGTACCGCGGCTGGAACGGCATCACCGCCACCCACGACTATAACTGGCACGACGCGATCTATACCAACACCCATGGCACCAACATCTGCGGCATCCAGTCCCCCGAGCCGTGCGACGACTTTTGGCACGGCACGCACACGATGGGCACCATCGTCGGCGACGACGGGGTGAACCACATCGGCGTCGCGCCGGGTGCCCGCTGGATCGGCTGCCGCAATATGGATAACGGCTGGGGGACGCCCGCCCGCTATGCCGAGTGTTTCGAGTTCTTTATCGCCCCTTACCCGGTCGGTGGCGACCCGGCTCAGGGCGATCCCGCTATGGCCCCCGACGTGATCAACAACTCCTGGGAGTGTCCCCCCGCCGAGGGGTGCAACTGGGATACCTTGCAGGCGGTGGTCGAGGCGGTCCGGGCAGCGGGGATCATGGTCGTGGTCTCGGCCGGTAACTCTGGCTCCGGGTGCAGCACCGTCAGCAAGCCCGCCGCCATCTATGACGCCTCCTTCACCGTGGGCGCGACCAACAGCAACGACACCATCGCTTCCTTCAGCAGCCGCGGCCCGGTCACAGTCGATGGGTCGGGCCGCCGCAAGCCGGACGTGAGCGCGCCGGGGGTGGGGGTCTGCTCCAGTGAACTCGACGGCGGATATCGCTCATCTGACGGCACCTCGATGGCTGCGCCGCACGTGGCGGGGGTGGCGGCGCTGCTCTGGTCGGCAGACCCGCTCCTCATCGGCAAAGTCGAGGCGAGCGAACGGGTAATCGCGCAGACGGCCCGCCCGGTGACGACGACGCAGGGCTGCGGCGGCGACGGCCCCAACGACGTGCCCAACAACGTCTATGGCTGGGGCATCGTGGACGCGCTGGCGGCAGTGGAGCAGATCTGGCTGCCGATGACCATCACCAAGCAAATCATCTCCTACGGCGGCTTTCCCCCCCATCTGACCTACCGCCTCACCCTCACCAACACCTCGCTAACCACGCTGACGGGGGTGGTGCTCACCGACACCCTCCCCTCCGGCACGTCGCTGGCCTGGGCCAGCGGGACCTACACCGAGAGCGGGGGGGTGGTGAGCTGGGCGCCGGCTGTGGTCGGTCCCCACGGTCACCTGACAGCCACGCTGACGGTCGCCACGGACGGCCTGGCGCCGGGGAGTCCGGTGGTGAACGAGCGGTATGGCGCGCGGGCGGACGGGGTGGACCACCGGGCGATGGGCACACCAGTCGCAGCGGTCGCTCCCTGGGTGTGGCTGTTGATGATGGTGATGCGCTAGGGGAGGACACGCGCCGGCTAAAACCTCGACTACGAAAGCCAAATCCCCCTGCCTGCTGGGGAAATAGATCGCAGGGGCAGGGGGAGCCAGTGCCCCTGGCGCGATTCGAACGCGCGACCTTGAACTTAGGAGGTTCCTGCTCTATCCGGCTGAGCTACAGGGGCCAGCAGGGACATTATAGCACGGGGCCGGGGGGCAGGCAAGGTAATGCCCGGCACGGGCACGCTCCCCTCGCAGCCAAGGGATGGGGAAAACGGGCCGGGCAAGGAGGCAGGGAGTATGAAACCCGTTCTCCGTTTGGGAATGATGCTGCTGCTGACCGTGTTGCTGCTGGCTTTGGCAGGCTGCGGGCCCACACTGCCTCCCGACGCCCGCCGCGCCGTCTTGCGCAGGTTCGACCCGGAGGAGGAGGTGCATATCCACCGCGTACAGCAGGTCACCCCTCTGCCGGAAGACCTGGAGGCCGGCGCGGAGGAGGTCTGGTGCGTCAGTCTCACCTTTACCTGCTGGAGCTGCGCCTACGGCGAGTTCCGTACCTGCTCCGATAGCCGCCTGGTGCGGCGCATCGACGACCACTGGGAGGTCTCGCTGCTGTTCACCGAGGAGGACAAGGCACAGTACGAGGCGCGGGGGTGCGAGCTGATGGTCGAGACGGTGGGCAGGTAGGATCACCGGGCAGTCCGGATTGTAAAGACGATCTTGGTCAGGGCGTGGAATATAGGCTTTAGCCGGTTCGTGCCCGTAGCATAGGCCCTCGTGGCCGTCTCGTGGCCGTCTTGTGGCCGTCAGTTTGCCGTCCACGGG
>JAOZPF010000189.1 GCA_029932895.1 Anaerolineae bacterium
ACAATCCCTACATGACCGAGGGGAAAAAGACCGCCGCCTACGAAATTTGCGAGCAGTTGGCGGAGCAGCGGTCGGACGCGGGCTGGCACGCTCCCGATGTCATCTTTGTCCCCGTGGGCGATGGCTGCATCATCGGCGGTATCCACAAGGGATTGCGGGACCTGGCGGCGCTGGGTTGGATCGACCGTATGCCGCGGCTCATCGGCGTGCAGGCGGCTGGTTCGTCGCCGCTGGTGGATGCGTGGGAGCGAGGGCTGGAGGGATGGGATATGGTGCCCGTTGAGGCACATTCTGTCGCTGATAGTATCGTCGCCGGCCTACCGCGCGACCGGGTCAAGGCGCTGCGGGCCGTGCGCGAGAGCGGAGGAGCGTTCATCCGCGTGACGGACGCCGATATTCTGGCCGCCATCCCTGCCCTGGCCCAGGGTTGTGGGGTCTTTGCCGAACCTGCCGCGGCGGCTGCCTACGCTGGCCTGGAGCGAGCGGTCGAGCGAGGGCTTGTTGATGTTGCTGACGAGATCGTTGTCCTGGCAACTGGCTCAGGTCTGAAGGATGTTGCCAGCGCAATGAAGGCGGTGGGGGCCGCTCCTCCGGTCATCCCGCCCACTCTGGACGGTGTCCGACGGGCGCTGGACGGGAGATGATCGGAGAGCGCTATGGTTGAGGTTACATTCTTGGGAACGGGTGGCGCTTTTGCCTCTGGCAGGCGGACCAATGTGGCCCTATTGGTCGAAGCGCCAGATTTCCGCCTGCTGGTCGAGACCGGGCCGACCATCGTTCACCAATTGGCGCGTGTGAATCGGCGGGCAGTTGACATCAACTGGCTCTTTGTCTCCCATCTCCACGGCGACCACTCGTTGGGTTTCCCGATGCTGGCCCTCAATCGGGTCGATGCGCCCACGCCGCTGCACGTCTACGCCGGGCACACCACGGTCAGGACGCTGAAAGAACTGTGGCGGATTGTCTACCCCGGCCTCGATGACCTGAGACTCAATCTGCAATACCACGAGTTGTCGGAGGTAGAGCAGGAACAGGTCGTGCTGCAAGAGGGTGTCACGATGACGACCAGCCTGGTCCCCAGTCCGCCGGGGGTCCCCACGCTGGCTGCCCGCTGGGAGTTGGATGGTTTGGTCATCGTCTTTGCCACCGACACCGTTCCCAATGACACGGTGGTCGAGTTGGCCCACGGCGCGGACTTGCTGATCCACGAGGCGTCGTTCAGCGCCGTGCTCCAGCCGGGCTACGAACCGAACGCCCATTTTCACACCACGGCGCAGCAGGCGGGCGAGATTGCACGCCGGGCTGAATGTCGCATTGTCGCCCTGATCCACCTGAACCCATTGGCCAGCAGACATCCCGATGTGCTTGTCGAGGAGGCCCGTGGCGATACCGACCTGAGGGTCATCGTCCCCGAGGACGGCGAGCGGATTCGCTGTGAGGGCGGCTCCTGCGTGGCCGACGAGAAGGGGCCAGTGATCGAGAATCCAAGAGGAGAGAGAAAATGATCGATTTGACTATCTACCCGGAACAACTGGAGCGTACCATCCGGCGCGCGCGCGAGCGCAATATCATCATCCCCACCTTTGCCCAGATGAAGGACCCGTCCTTGATCCCGGCTGCCGTCAAGGCCCGGCTGCGGGATGTGGGGCTGTGGGACGTCGACTCGCTCAACCTGTTCCGCATCACCTGGAAAAACGAGCCGGTCGCTCGCGGAGGCGGGTTCGGTGGGGTCAACATCATGGAGTTGCCGCCGTCCCTCACCGGCGTACCGGCCCGCATCATCGCCCTGGTGGGCAAGTGGTTCCCCACCGGCGCTCACAAGGTGGGCGCCACCTTTGGCTGCCTGGTTCCTCGTCTGATCACCGGCCAATTCGACCCCACGACCCAAAAAGCGGTCTGGCCCTCCACCGGTAACTACTGCCGCGGCGGGGCCTACGACGCCGCCCTGCTGGCCTGCGAATCGGTCGCCATCCTCCCTGAGGAGATGAGCCGCGAGCGGTTCGAGTGGCTTTCCAGGGTCGCTGGCGAGGTCATCGCCACCCCTGGCTGCGAGAGCAACGTCAAAGAAATATTCGACAAATGCTGGGAGCTGCGCGAGACCCGTGACGACATTGTCATCTTTAACCAATTCGACGAGTTCGGCAATCACCTCTGGCACTATGATGTCACCGGACACGCGATGGAGGAGGTCCTGCGGCAGACGTTGGGCCCGCGTGACACCTACCGCGGCGTGGTGCTGACCACCGGCTCGGCTGGCACCATCGGCTGTGGTGACTATCTAAAAGAGGTCTTTCCCGCCAGCAAGGTCGCAGCCAGCGAAGCGCTGCAGTGCCCCACCTTGCTGCTAAACGGCTTTGGCGGACACCGCATTGAGGGCATCGGCGACAAGCACGTGCCCTGGATTCACAACCTCAAGAACACCGATATGGTCATGTCCATCGACGACGAGGCCTGCATGAGCCTGGTGCGCCTGTTCAACGAGCCGGCCGGCCGTGCCTATCTGGTCAGACAGGGTGTGCCGGAGCAACTGGTGGACCAACTGGATCTGCTGGGCATTTCCAGTATTGCCAACCTTCTCTCGGTCATCAAGTTCGCCAGGTGGTATGAACTGGAGGAGCAGGACGTGGTTCTCACCGTCTTTACCGACTCGATGGAGCTATATGAGAGCCGGTTGCGGGAGCTGCACGAGGAGCATGGTCCGTACACCGACACGGACGCGGCGGCTGATTACCATCGCTACCTGCTGGGCTGCACCACCGATTATGTGGAGGAGTTGGGGTATTGGGACCGGCGGCGCATTCACAATCTAAAGTACTATACCTGGGTCGAGCAACAGGGCAAGACCTATGCCGAGATACAGGCGCAATGGTACGACCGTGATTACTGGACCTCTGTCCACCGCCAGATCGCCGAGATAGACGCACTGATCGAAGAATTCAACGAGCGCACGGGATTGCTGGAGGAGGTGTAAAGAGCATATGACCAAACCCCGCTTCTCCATCGTCGCTCCGGCTTACAACGAGGAGGAGAGCCTGCCCGAATTTTACCGCCACGTGCGAGAGGTGATGGACGCCATCGGTGAAGAGTGGGAACTGGTGCTGGTCAACGACGGCAGCACCGACCGCACCGGCGAGATGCTGCGCGAGCTTCACGCCCAAGACCGGCGTGTCTGTATCGTGGATTTTGCCCGCAACTTTGGTCACCAAATCGCCATCACCGCCGGGATGGATCACGCCCGCGGCGAAGCTGTGGTGACCATTGATGCCGACCTGCAGGACCCACCAGAGGTCATTCCTGAGCTGATCGCCCGCTGGAGGGAAGGTTACCAGGTGGTCTATGGCGTGCGCGCGGAGCGGGAGGGCGAGACCTGGTTCAAGCTGTTCACCGCCCGTCTCTTTTACCGCCTCATCGGCAGCCTCACCGAGATCGAGATCCCAATGGAGGCGGGCGACTTTCGCCTGCTCGACCGGCAGGTGGTGGAGGAACTGCGCCGCATGCGGGAGCACCGCCGCTTTATCCGTGGCATGACCTCTTGGGCGGGATATCGACAGATCGGCGTTCCTTACCAGCGCCATGCCCGCTTTGCCGGAGAGACCAAGTACCCCCTGCGCAAGATGCTGCGCCTGGCGTTGGATGCCATCACCGCTTTCTCCGATCTGCCCCTCAAGCTGGCCTGGCTCTGCGGTTTGGGTCTCTTGGGGCTGGGTGTTCTCCTGGGGCTGGTCCTCTTGGGGTTGCGGCTGGCAGGTGCCACCCCGCTGGTCGGTCAGGGGCTTGTGCTCTCAGTTGCCCTGCTGCTAGGCGGGGTCCAGTTGGTGTTTCTGGGAATACTGGGCGAGTACATGGCCCGCATTTACGACGAGGTCCGCAATAGGCCGCTTTACACTGTTCGCGAACTGGTTGGATTTGACGAATCGTAGAGGTGGGGATAGTTCCCGTCGTCAGCCCATCGTCAGCCCGCCGTCCGCTCGTCTGTACACAGTGTAGTATAATATAGGCCGATGAGGTTTCCCTTTCTGCTGGATTCGGGTTATAATATTCCGTGTCTGCAGCAAGGAAATACGAGGAAAGTTGAAGGAGGAAAAAATGGGCGACCTGTATGGCAGGGTGAGTGATGCCCGAAGCTGGTTGGAGAAGCTGGTTGGCAAGATCCCCGGCTACAAGGGCTACAAAGAAAAGGAGATGCGGCGCGACTCGGACAAGCTCCTGCGCGAGACGCTGGCGACACAGATGGGCGTTCAGCTTCAGCGGCTCGACGATCTCCAGAAACAGATGATCAGCGCCGGACGGTTCGAGTACCTGGACGAGACTGGTAATGCGGCTACCAAGCTCAAGACCTTTATCGACCGGGTGCAGAAGGCGTCCTATGGCTACTCGGGGCTCTTTGATGCCGTGCGAGTCAAAGAGGACGAACTGGACCGGCTGTATGATTTCGACAACCGCTTGATGGGGTATGTCGAAAGGCTGGCGGGGGCTCTGGCTAGCCTGGAGACCGCGATCCCCAGCGGTGAGGGGCTGGCTGATGCCGTTCGCCAGGTGCTGAGCATCTGCGGCGAGGCCAATCAGACCTTTGATATGCGCGAGCAGGTGATCCTGGGGGCCGGCCCCAGCGAGCAGCCCGTGTAGTAAGGAGGAAGCGAAATGGCACGAATATTTGATATTGTCGAATTCGTTGACGAGGCGGGAGACGAGATCGTTCACCGCTTCCCGGAGCGAGGGTCGGGTGATTTCCGCATTGGCTCGCAGGTAATCGTCCGTGAGAGCCAAGCCGCCATCTTTTTCCGTGACGGCAAGGCGTTGGACGTCCTTGGCCCTGGACGGCACACCATCAGCACGGCCAACATCCCCTACCTCGTCGAGTTCGTCGGCAAGCATCTCTTTTCCGACCAGACTCCCTTCAAGGCAGAGGTCTACTTTGTCACCACACGGGAGCTTTTGGACATGAAGTGGGGCACGCCGGAGCCGATCACCATTCGCGACCCGGCATTGCGGATGGCTCGATTGCGGGCCTTTGGCACCTACGGGATGCAGGTCACCGATCCACAGCTCTTTGTCAACAAGATCGTCGGCACGCAGCGGCTCTATCGCACCTCCGACGTGGAAAAGTTCCTTCGCAGCATCATCATCACCAAGATGACCGACCTGCTGGGAGAGATGGGGCGGTCGATCTTGGACATCCCGGCGATGATGGAGGAGCTCAGTGCCGGCATCCGCGCCAAGGCGGCCGACGACTTTACTGCACGGGGCATCACCCTGACCAATGTCTACATCGAGTCGATCAGCCCCACTGAGGAGACCGCCAAGGCCATCGACCAGGCCGCCGCGATGGGCGCTCTGGGCGACATGGATGCCTACCTCAAGTACAAGGCAGCCCTGGCGATGGGGGACGCCGCGCAGCAAGAGGGCGGCGGAGCGGGCGGGCTGGCTGGTGCCGGCGTTGGCCTGGGGGCTGGTGCTGGCATGGGCATGGCGATGGCCCAGATGATGGCCCAGGCGATGCAACCCCAGCAACAGCAGCAGGCTGCCCCAGCCGCTTCTGCGGCCGCGGCCCCGGCGACGCCTCAGACCGCGGCGGACGTCAAGGCGATGTTGGACAACCTGGACATGCGGCTGGCGGCGGGCGAGATCAGTGAGGATATCTATAGCAAGCTCTATGCCAAGTGGGAAGCCAAGCTAAAGGAATTGGGCGAATAGGCGTCCGAGGATTTTGGTTGGACAAAGTAGGGAGGTGGTTGCCTCCCTACTTTTCTTTTTTCAGCCTCTGGGATGACGCGATTGAGGGGGTGGGACTGCATTCAACCGTGGTCGGCATATTTACAGGTTTCAGAGCGACGGAATCAAGGCTTCAGCCGGGTTTTGTAGGCTATTCCGGGCTCAAAGAGTACCATTCCAGGGAAAATCCGGTTAAAGCCTTTATTCCAG
>JAOZPF010000011.1:0-17785 GCA_029932895.1 Anaerolineae bacterium
GAACGACGCGGCTCACATCCTGGTCATCACCGGCCCCAATATGGCTGGCAAATCAGTCTACCTGCGCCAGAACGCCCTGATCGTGCTGCTGGCGCAGATGGGCAGCTTTGTGCCGGCCGAGCGGGCGCTGGTGGGGATTGTGGACCGCGTCTTTACCCGCATCGGCGCGCAGGACGAGGTGGCGGCGGGGCAATCGACCTTTATGGTGGAGATGGTGGAGACAGCCAACATCCTCAACAATGCCACCCCGCGCAGCCTGCTCATCCTGGACGAGATCGGCCGCGGCACCAGCACGTATGACGGCATCTCGATCGCCTGGGCGGTGGTCGAGTACCTGCACAACCATCCCGGGCGGCGGGCGCGGACCCTCTTTGCCACCCACTATCACGAACTGACCGAGTTGGCCGAGCGGCTGCCGGCGGTGGAGAACGTCAATCTGGCGGTGGCGGAGGAGGGTGGGCACGTCGTCTTTCTGCACAAGGTCGCGCCCGGCGGAGCCGACCGCTCCTACGGTATTCACGTGGCCCAACTGGCCGGTGTGCCGCGGCAGGTCATCAGCCGCGCCGAAGAGCTGCTGGAAGGGCTAGAGAGCGGCAAGTTCCGCCCCGGCACCCCCGCTCCCGAACCACACCAGCCAGTGCTCTTTGCCAGCGAGCACCCGGTGGTGGCTAGGCTGCGAGAACTGGATATCTCGACAATGACGCCGCTGGAGGCAATCAACACCCTGTACGACCTGCAGCGGCAGGTGAAGGACAAGGAAAATTGAACCACCCCCAAGATGAACGTGCGGTGGTGGGAGAAGAGGATAGCTTCCAGACAGATCGCGTGCTCACCATCAGCGCCGGTCACGCGGTCCACGACACCTACACCGCCTTTCTCCCTCCTCTCCTGCCGGTGCTGATCGAACGGCTGGCGCTCTCCAAAGCCGAGGCAGGGCTGCTGACGGTCTTTGTGCAGGGTCCGTCGCTACTGCAACCGCTCATCGGTCACCTGGCCGACCAGGCCAACCTGCGCACTCTGGTCGTGCTGGCCCCGGCGGTGACGGCAGCGATGATGAGCCTGGTGGGAGTGGCTCCCAGCTACGGCGTGTTGGTCCTGCTCCTCGTGGTGACCGGGGCCAGCTCCGCCAGCCTGCACGCCATCGGGCCGGTGATGGCCGGGCGTCTCTCCGGGCGGAAGCTGGGGCGGGGGATGGGCTTTTGGATGGTCGGCGGCGAGCTGGGGCGCACACTGGGGCCCATCTTTATCGTCAGCGGCATCCAACTGCTGGGCCTGAACAACACCCCCTGGCTGATGACGGCGGGGTTCCTGGTCTCGGCCCTCCTCTACCTGCGGCTGAGGGACGCACCCGTCCACCTGCCCGGCAGTGGGAACGGGCTCCCCTGGCGGCGGGCGCTACGGGGGATGAGGCCGCTGCTGGGGCCGTTGGCTGGCATCATCATCGCGCGCTCTTTTCTCTCGTCGGTGCTGACCACCTACCTGCCTACCTTTCTGAGCGAGGAAGGGACAGCCCTCTGGCTGGCTGGGGCCTCCCTCTCCATCCTGGAGGCGGCAGGGGTGGTGGGGGCACTGGCCGGCGGCTCGATCAGCGACCGGCTGGGTCGGCGGTCGGTTCTCTTTGCCTCTATGCTGGCGACGCCGCTCTTGATGTTCCTCTTTATGGCGGCGGGCGGCTGGCTGCGCTTGCTGCTACTGCTATTGATGGGGTTCAGCGGGCTGTCTGTCACCCCAGTCATCATGGCCCTGGTGCAGGAATGTTTCCCCGAAAATCGGGCGCTGGCTAACGGGGTCTATATGGCGATGAGCTTTGTCCTGCGCTCGGCGGTCGTGGTGATGGTAGGAGCACTGGCCGACCGTTTTGGGCTGCGCGCGGCCTATGTCGCCAGCACCGCTACGGGGCTCCTGGGCTTGCCTATCATCCTGCTGCTGCCGGGCCGGCGGTCCCGGCGCAACACCCGCCAGGACGGGCCGGCTGGCGACGGATAGATTCCGCCGCCAGAGCTCGGTCCCCAGGCCCCGCACCGTGCGAAGCCGTCTCACCCACCTGTTGGGGCGAGGAAGTCTATTTCCCCGGACACTCCCTGGCAACCTGCGGGGCGATGTTCTTGTTCCCGTACGCCTTGTCAAAGTGGGCGCAAAAGTCGGCGGCCAGTTTCCGCGCCCGCGCGTCATATGCCTCTTTGTCGGCCCAGGTGTTGCGGGGAAAGAGCAGGGTGGAGGGCACGCCGGGGCAGCTTGTGGGGACAAGGATGTGGAACCTCTGATCCTCAACATACTCCACGTCCTCCAACTCCCCGCCGAGCGCGGCGTGGACGATCTCTCGCGTCAGATGGATGTCCATCCGCGCTCCCACGCCATACGGTCCGCCGGACCAGCCGGTGTTGACCAGATAGACCCAGGTGCCATATTTTTCCATCCGCTCGCCCAGCATGCGGGCATAGACATCGGGGTTGCGGGGCATGAACGGCTCGCCAAAGAAGCGGGAAAAGGTAGAGACCGGGTCGACGATCCCCGTCTCGGTGCCAGCCAGCTTGCTGGTGTAGCCCATCAGGAACCAGAGCATCGCCTGTTCCGGCGTCAGCTTGGAGACCGGCGGCAGCACCCCATTGGCGTCGGCAGTGAGAAAGAGAATAGTGCGGGGGTGACCGCTGGTGGAGGAGGGCTTGATGTTGCTCAGGTAGATGAGAGGATAAGAGGCCCGCGAGTTGGGCGTGTACCGCTCGTCATCCACATCGAACGTGCCCCAGGGGTACATCATGCAGTTCTCGACGATAGCACCATGTTCCAGGTAGGGAGCCTGGTGAAAGACAGCGTGCCAGATTTCCGGCTCCTTGTCCTGGCGCAGGTTGATCAGCTTGGCGTAGCAGCCGTTCTCAAAGTTGGCGACGCCGTTATCCGACCAGCCATGCTCGTCGTCGCCCAGCAGCGCGCGGCGGGGGTCGGCGGAGAGGGTGGTCTTGCCCGTGCCGGAGAGACCCAGGAGCAGGGCACAATCTCCCTCCGGCCCCTCGTTGGCCGAGCAGTGCAAGGGGAGAATCCCCTCGCCGGGCAGGATATAGTTCATCACCGTAAAGATGAGCTTTTTCACACTGCCGCCGTAGGCCGAGCCATAGACCACGCCCAACCGGCGGTCAAAGTCCATCGCCACGGCCATATCCGACGTGCGACCATCGGGCAGCCGGCGCAACCGACCCTCGTAGCGAGCAGGGTCCAGCTTGTCGTAGGGGCAGACCAGCAGGGTAAAGGGACGTTGGGCAAAGACACTACGCTCCAGGTCGGCGGGCACGGGGCGGAACATATTGTCGGTAAAGAGCGCGGTCAGCGCCCAGTCCGTGACCGTCCGCACGGGCAGAGCATAGGAAGAATCGGCCCCCACCACCCGGTCCGTTACATACACCTGCTCCTTGCCAGAGAGAGTGGTCAGCGCGTCCTGCCACAGCATATCAAAGGTATCGGGCTCCAGGGGGATGTTGTTGGGCGAATCCCAATCGATGTTCCCCTCGCTCGCCGGGTGGCGGACGATGTAGGTATCTTTGGGACTGCGGCCGGTAGACTCGGTGGGGGTCCACGTTGCCAGCGCGCCATTGGCCGAGACGATGGCCTCCCTATGGTCTACTGCGTCCTGGATCAGCCGCCGTCGCTCCAGGTTATCCAATACACGCGGATGTCTGGCCAGTATATCGGCCAGGTCGTTCTGGTGAGTTTGTGCAGTCACAGCAGCCTCCTACTCGAATATCTTGCCTGGATTGAGAATGTTGTTCGGGTCCAACGCCCGCTTGATTCGTTTTTGCATTTCGACCGCTACCGGCCCCAGCGCCATCTCCAGGTAGGGCCGCTTGAGCACGCCGACGCCGTGCTCGCCGGAGAGAGAGCCGCCGACCTCGACGGCGGCGCGGAAGAGGTCGCCCACGGCCAACTCGACCCGCTCGTACTCTTCCGGGTCGCGCTTGTCAAAGAGGATGTTGGGGTGCAAGTTGCCGTCCCCGGCGTGCCCAAAGATGACAATGGGCAGGCCATGCCGCGCCGAGATCTCTTTGATCCGCGCGATCATCTCCGGGATGGCGCTGCGGGGGACAGTGATGTCCTCGCCCAGCTTGTTGGGGCGGATGCGCCCCAGCGACCCCGAAATCGAGTGCCGGGCGTGCCACAGTTCGGCGCTCTCCTCCGGTGTCGAGGCGACGCGCACCTGGCTGGCCCCCATATCGCGGCAGACCTGGACGGCGAGTTCGATACTGCGCACCGCTTCTTCCTCGTTGCCGTCGGTTTGGATGATCAGGATCGCCTCTGCGTCGAGCGGCAGACCGAGGTGGAGATAGTCCTCCACGCTTCTGATGGCAGTTTCGTCCATTATCTCTAGCATCGCCGGGTTGGCTCCGCTGGCCAGAACGCCGTTGATCGCCCGTCCGGCGTCTTCCATCTTGGGAAAGACCGCCTCGGCGGTTCGCTCCGCCTCAGGCGGGGTGATAAAGCGCACCGTCACCTCGGTGATCACCGCCAGCGTCCCCTCCGAGCCGATCAGCAGGTGCAGCAGGTCATAGCCGGTGACGTTCTTGGTCGCCTTGCCGCCCAGGCGGACGATGCGCCCGTCCGCCAGCACCGCCTCCAGGGCGACGACATAGTGCCCGGTGATGCCGTACTTGAGGCAGTGCGCTCCACCGGCGTTGCAGGCTACGTTCCCGCCCAGCGTCGAATAGTGGTCGCTGGAGGGGTCGGGCGGGTAAAAGTATCCTTCGCGGGCCAGGGCGTCCGCCATATCGGAGGTGATGATCCCGGCCTGCGCCGTAGCCATCATATTGTCCCGGTCGATTTCCAGCAGGCGGTCCATCCGCGTCAGCGGCATGGCGATGCCGCCGCCAAAGGGTATCGAGCCGGCAGCCAGGCCGGTGCCCATCCCTCTGGGGACGATGGGAATGCGCTCCCGATTGGCGACCTTGAGCACCGCCGCCACCTCTTCGGTCGAGCCGGGGAGGACGACCAGGTTGGGTTGGGCGGAGGTAAAGGTGGCGTCGTAGGAGTAAGCGACCAGGTCGACGTCCGAGGTGAGGACGTAATCCTCACCGACGATACCTTTCAGTTCATCGATTACCGCTTCCAGTTTGGGGTCAGTCATCGGAATCTCCTTCCAGTTGGCGCAGCACAATCTCCGAAAGATCCATCACGCGGAGGCGGATTTTCTCCCGCCGCGCCGCGCCAAAGAGGGTGCGCTTGCACTGCTGACAAGAGACGGCGATGTACTTGGCTCCGCTGTCCTGCGCCTGCTCCAGACGGCGGCGCGGCAGGGACTGGGCCAGGTCGCGGTTGTAGGTCTCTAGGTTGCCCCCGCCGCCGCAGCAGAGCGAATTTTCGTGGTGGTCAGCCATCTCGACCAATTTCAGTTCCGGGATGGCCCGCAGCACGTCGCGGGGCGGCTCAAAGATGCCCGACTTGCGGCCCAGGTCGCACGAGTCGTGGTAGGTGATGGTGACGGGCCAGGGTTTAAAGCGTAGCTTGCCCTCGCGGGCCAGCTCGGCCATCAACTCTGTCTCGTGCAGCACCTCGATGTCGGCCATTTCCTCCTCGCCGAGCAGTTCGGGGTAGGTGTGCTTCCACATATGGTGGCAGGAGGGGCAGGACATGACAACGCGGTGAGCGCCGGTGGCCCGCACGGCGGCGACGTTGTGCCGCGCCACCTCGGCGGCGCGGTCGCCCTCGCCGTTGAGGTACATCGGATAGCCGCAGCACCGTTCTTCTTCGCCCAGTAGCGTATAGTCCACCCCGGCGTGCTCCATCACCTGCACCAGTGACTGGGGGATGGAATAGCTGGCGGGGAAGAGGGAAGAGACGCAGCCGACGAAATAGACCACATCGGCGGGGCCGTCGTGGTCCAATCCGGCGGGAGGCCGGGCCATGTTCTGCGTCCAGCCCAGCCGCTGCTCGTTCCCCTCGCCGGAGATGTTGCCTGCCGTGGCAATCGTCTCGTCCAGCCGCTGCAACGATTCGGGCAGCAGGCCAGAGTGGGCCAGATCGACCCGCACCTGGGTGAGAATGACATCCAGTTTGACCCCGCTGGGGCAGACCTGGCGGCAGGCTTCGCACATCAAACAGTTGTAGAACCGGTTGGCATAGACATCGCTGGTGGTCAGTTCCCTCTCGCCAACAGCGCGATAGAGCGCCACCCGGCCTCGCGGCGAAAGTGACTCGATGCGCGTCTCCCGGTAGATGGGACAGACGGAGAGGCACTTGCCGCAGCGGATGCAGCGAAGGTATTCATCCTCTGCGATATGGCTCTCGACAGGTTGGGTCATACAATCCTCCGGGTATAATGTCACTTGGGGCCAATGTAGCACAAACTGGCTGGTGGGGCAAGTGATGATTCTCACCCCTAGCCAAGCGCAACATCACGCCGCGGGGGGGATAACCGCCTGTTTCGCGGGGCCGGCTCTGCAAAGGCCATCCGGCGCTCGAAACGCCGATCCTGCGACGGATTAACCACGCCGCTGACGCCAGGCCCCCTCGTCTATGCGTGGTCGTTGTGTTCACCCAGCAGGATTTGTGATCGTCCTACTCCCCCCAGCCGCTCTCTCTTGCCCCCCGTCCCACCCTCAAGTATAATGTGGTCAGGAAAGGACGCTGTTGTGACACTGGAACTGAACCGCCTTACCCAGACGATACAGGGCATGGGGCAGACGCTGGCCCGCCAGCGGGAGAGCCGCGAGCAACTGTCGGCACAAGCACGCTCGTGGTTGGAGACGTTCGCCGAGCAGGGTGAGGCCTTACGAGGAGCTGCTCTCTCCTTTGGCGCCGCCGTCCCCACCCACGAGCCACTGAACGCGGCCTTTCCACTCCCCGAGTTACCGGACCGTTTCACCGTCATCGGGGCCGACGGGTCCCAGATTCAGCCGGACCGGCACGGGATGGCTCTCTACTATCTGATCAACGTCGGCAGCCTCGTCTACCGGCACGGCAGTGGACAGACCCCAGAGGCCCGCAGTATCCCCGACCTACGGTATCGGGAGGAGGATCTTTACGAGGGCAAGTTGCTGGTGGCGGGGAACCTGCTGGACGTGCGGCGCGACTATGCCGAGCTGCGAGAACTGGCAGAGCGAGTAGAAAATGAACCGGAAGGCCCTATGCTGGCCCTGGTGGACGGGACGCTGCTGCTGTGGGTGCTAAAGAACCTCGACCTGCCCATCGCCAGAATAGAGCGCCGCATCCGGGATTACCTGGCCGAGTTGGACCGCATTCGGGCAAAAGGGGGCAGCGTGGCGGCGTTCACCAGCCGCCCCCGCTACACGGACGTGGGAAAGCTGCTCCACCTGGCCCAGGCAGGCGGGGACGTGCAACGGGCCCGGGAGGAGCCGAACCCGCTGGAGCGGGTGCAGGATCGGGAGATTTTCGCCTTTCTCCCCCCCGGCACTCGCTCAGCTCTCTTTGTCTCCTCCAGTGACCTGAACCAAAAGTACTACCGGCCCCAGCATACGATTCACTTTTTCTACGTCAACGTGGCGGAGGAGGGCGAGCCGGTCATCGCGCGGGTGGAGGTGCCGGCCTGGGTGACAGAGGCAGACGACGGCGCAGAGTTTTCCCTGCTATCGCTGGCCCACGGCGGCGTGGTCGCCCAGAGCCGGATCGCCGGGGGATTCCCCTATGTGCTGGTCCGCGCCGACGAGCTGGCCTACATCAGCAGCACGGAGCGGGGGCGGCTAGAGGAAATGGTGGGCGTATCTCTCCTACGCAGCGGTCTTGCCCCCTCTCTCTCCCCTAAAGCATTCTACAAGAGCCTGACCCGCCGCGGCAGGAGGAAGTGGTGATGACGCAAAACGGGATCCCAGTGGGACGGGCGCTCCGCACCTCGAACCGTGGCTTTGTCATCGGTTGCAGCGTGATGCAGCCCGACATCCCCGCCTTTGGTTCATTCGTGCGCGCCCAAGGCCACACGCCGGATTCAGTCATCTATGGCCTGGTCTATGAGGTGGCGATGGAGGACGACCCGATGGCACGCAGCCTGATCCTGGCCGACCCCTTACAGCGGGAGACGATACTCGACCAGCAGAACAACCGTCAGGTCATCGAGGTGAGCGTGCTGGCAGTAGGGTACCGGGCGGACGACCACATCGTCCACCGCATCCCCGCCCACCCGCCGGTGACGATGAACCGGCTGTACAGGTGCGAGCCGGACGAGGTCGTGGCCTTTACCCAGCGGTTCGACTACTTTCGCCTGGTGCTAAGCGCGCCAGAGGTCCCTGCCGACGACCTGCTCACCGCCAGCCTGTTGGCGGCGGCGGGAGCCCGCCCGACTCAAGAGCGGGAGCAGTTTCTCCTCGCAGCGGGCCGGGAACTGGCCCGTCTGCTAGGCGGGGATCCGCTGCGGCTGGATGGATTGTTGCGACAGCTAGGGACGTGGTGAGGTGAATGATGGGAACGGACCAGCACCTGCAGGTGGCCCAAGAGTTCGCCAAGGTCTGCGGGTTTGCCGCTGATGACCGCGTGCGGGCGGTTCTGGTCGTCGGCTCCAGCGCCAGCGGGACGGACGACGCCTACTCCGACGTGGATATGACGGTGGCGGTGAGCGCGCCGATTCCCGACCGGGAGCGGTTGGAGCGGCTGCGGGCCATCGGCTGCCACAACATCATGCTCGCTATCGCCGGTGTGGACAACCCCGCCCTGCCCGTCCAATCTCAGGTCATCGACAAGTTCGTCTTCCGCGATACCTGGTTCGACGTGAGCTACCACCTGCCGCACCAGCTCCGCTTTTGCTTCGACTATGTGACGCTGATCGACAAGGAGGACCTATCCGCCCATCTTTGCGGCGCTGGTCAGGTTTACACCGATGCTGACCTAAAGAACCGCGTCCAGGCCGACCTGCGCCTGCTGCACGCCCGCATCCACCGCTACCAGAAGTACGCCTGGCGGGAGGAGTGGATCGGCATCGACCTCACCGCGATCAAGAACCTGATCGTCGACTCGATGATGGTGCTGAACGATCAGCCCAACTATAACCGTCACTCCTCCCGCATCACCCAACTCCTCAAGGGTCTGCCAAACAAACCACCGTCCTTCGAGCAGGACCTGCTCGACATCCTGCACCTGGACGACCGCGTGGCCTGGCGGCAGAAGGTAGAGATGCTACAGCAGATGGCGGCGGAATTGGCCGCGCTCTGCGAGGCGCGCTGGGGGCCGATCTCGATGTTCGACGACGAGGACCAAGCCGGGGCGTAGCCACCAATCCCGACCACAGCCGGGCACCGCAAGAACCACACGGTGCCCGGTTACGAATGTCAGTAGTAATTACGAGGGATGACACTAACCAGCGCCCCCTCCTCTCGCTATACTGTTGGCGACTTGCGGAGGGGAAAATCTTGCAGACGCGGGTACTCATCATCGACGAGCACGATGCGGTCCGCCAGGCCTTGGAGGACCGTCTGCGCTCGGCTGGGGACGTAGAAGTGGTCGGTTGCACCGGTAGCTGGCAGGAGGGTGTCCACCTCGCGACAGAGGAAGCGCCGGACGTCGTCCTGCTAGAGACCAAGCGTTCCGACGGGCAGGGGATGGCAGCTCTGCGCCGGCTGCGGGCGGAATGTCCCTCCACCTGCATCGTCGTCCTCACTTCCTACCTTGAGCCACAGGAGCGGAAGGAAGCGTTCCGCGCCGGTGCCGTTCGCTACTTGCTGAAGAACATTGGCTCCGCGCACCTGCTGGAAGAGATTCGCGCCGTCGCCCGGCCGCGTTCTCCCATCTAGGCCGGTTTAGGGCAACCGCAAGATTTGCTTCCTATTACTGCGGTATGAACCCCAACTCCCTCGGGTCCAGCGAGAGCCCGACCGTCTCCCCCACTGCGGGCACCGCTCCTCCCTCAGGCCATTCCAGCTCGAGTTTCAGGTCGCCGGGGAACTGTAGCTCCAGCCGGTAGCGGCTGCCCCGGAAGACCCGCTTTACCACGACGCCGCTGACCCGATTGTCGTCCCCGTTGCCGAGGCGGGCCGCTGTGGGTCGCACCAACAGGCTCCCTCGCGCTCCCGGCTCCCTGGCCCGGCCGTCGCCCACCAAAAGCCGGCCCAGGCCCGTTTCCACCATCCCCTCTCCCACCACCCGCGCCGTCAGCAGGTTGGTCAGGCCCAGGAAGCGGGCCACCCAAGGGGAGACCGGCTGCCGGTAGACCGCTTGGGGCGTTCCCCGCTGCACCACTCGCCCGTCCTTCATCACGACCACCCGAGCGGCGATGGCGAACGCCTCCTCCTGGTCGTGGGTCACGGTGATGGTGGTCACTCCCACCCGTTTGAGGATGGCGGGCAGTTCCTCCAGCAGCCGCTCCCGCAACGTCCGATCCAGAGCTCCCAGCGGCTCGTCCAGCAGGAGGAGGCGCGGACGGGGAGCCAGGCTGCGAGCCAGCGCCACCCGTTGCCGCTCCCCACCCGAAAGCTGGTTCACGTCACGGTGCTCAAAGCCGGATAGTCCCACCAGTTCCAGGGTCTCCCTCACCCGCTCCTGGATCGGCCCTGCCCCCCAGCCAGCCATTCGCAGGCCAAAGGCCACGTTGCCAAAGACATCTTTGTGGGGGAAGAGGGCATATTCCTGAAACATCAACCCAAAGCCGCGCTGGTGTGGAGGAGCATAGGTCACATCCTCCCCGTCCGCCAGCACCTGCCCACCATCGGGTGTCTCCAGCCCGGCGATGAGCCGCAGCAGGGTGGTCTTGCCGCAACCAGATGGGCCTAGCAGACAGAGCACCTCTCCCTCCTCGGCGGCGAAACTGACGCCAGATAGGGTCCAGCCATCGGGGTATGATTTGCGCAGGCGACGGATTTCCAAAAAGGACATGGTTTCTCCTGATAAGGCAACCCGGCCTAGAACTCGGTGCGGAACCGCTCTATCACCAGGAATCCCAGCGTGCAGACCAACATCAGCAGGGTGGACATCGCCAGAGCCTGACCGTAGTTGGTGACACCCGGCTGCCCCAAAAAGCGGTAGATGGCGATGGGCATGGTTGGGAACTCGGGCCGGTAGATCAGGGCGGTAGCGCCGAATTCACCCATCGAGATGGTGAAAGCAAAGACAGCCCCCACTGCCACCGCCCGCGCCACGATGGGCAGGTCGACCTCCCGCCAGACCTGTCGCGGGGATGCGCCCAGCATCGTCGCTGCCTCCCGCAGGTGGGGCGGGATGGAGCGGAGCGCCGGGAGCACGGAGCGGACCACAAAAGGCAGGGCGACCAGAGTGTGGGCCAGAACGACCAACACGGGGGAGGTGCGCAGATTCAGCGGCGGCTTGTCCAGGGCGACGATATAGCCCAGGCCCAACGTCACCGCCGAGGTGCCCAGCGGAAGCATAAAGAGGGGATCGAGCAGGCGGGCGAGGTAAGAGCGCGGCCCTTTCGTACCACGATTGGCAATCGCTATTGCCACCATCATCCCCAGCGTCACCGCCAGCACCATCGTCGCCAGGGCAAAGAGGACCGAGTTGCGCACGGCATCAATAGGGGGCACGTAAAAAAGCGACCCCCGAGGGTTGGTAAAGAGCGCCCGGTAGTGAGCCAGGCCGGAGCCGTCACCCACCGTCAGCGAGCGCTCCACCAACGCCGCCAGTGGCGTCAGCAGAAGCAGCAGCAAGGGGGTCAGGCTGACGGCGAGCAAGGCCCAGCGGCGGGGGGTGCAAACACGTTGCTGGGTAATGCGGCGTGGGCGCAGCTCCCGCGGCGTCGCCAACCGCGCCTGGAGGCGCGTGTAGGCGACCATCATCCCCGAAGTGAGCAGAACCTGGACCAGCGCCAGGGTAGCTGCCAGCGGCAAGTTGGGCAGGTAGACCGTGCGGTGATATATCTCGACCTCCAGCGTGGTATAATGTCCGCCGCCCAGGATCAGCACCACGCCGAAACTGGTAAAGCAAAAGATGAACGTCAGCAAAGCCGCCGCTCCCAACGACGGGGCCAGAAGCGGCAGCGTCACCTCCCAGAAGGCCCGCAGACGCCCGGCCCCCAGCGCTCGGGCCGCTTCCACCAATGCGGGGTCCATATTCGCCCAGTGGGTCCCCACCATCCGCACCACCAGCACCGCATTGTAAAAGACGTGGGCAACTAGGATAGCCGCTAGCCCCCCCCACAGTCCCAGCAGGGGGCGATCCATTCCCAGGAGGCCCGCCAGGGCGGCGCTGAGCCACCCTTGCGACCCCAGGAGCGCCGTAAAGGCCGCCGCCACGACGACGGTGGGCAATACGAAAGGGACGGTGATGAGAGCCTGGAGCAGCGACTTGCCAGGGAAGCGGTAGCGGGCGAAAACGTAGGCACCGGGCAACCCCAGAAGCACAGTGAGCACCGTGGAGAGGGCCGCCTGCCAAGTGGTGAACCAGAGGATCTTGATGTAAGTAGAGGTGCTGACCAACCGCGCCAGCGCGTCCAGGTCCAGATGCCCCGCAGGGGCCAGGGAGAGTGCTAGGACGGAGAGGAGAGGGTAAAAGTAGAAAAGCAGCAGGAAGAGAAGGGGCAGGAGTACAAGAGGCAAAGAGGGAAGAAAGGCGCGAACCAGCCCCTCCCGGCCTCCTGCTCCCTGCTTCCTGCCCTCCGCCTCTTGCCCCCCGCCTCCTCTCATCCCCCTCACCGCAGAACCGTCTCCGTCCACTGCTCGACCCACGTCTCCCGGTTGGCCTCAATCTCGGCTGGCGCGACCGAAGCCGGCTGCTGTGGAATGACGGCAAAGCGCGCAAAGACATCAGGCAGGGCAGCGTTCTCGTTGGCGGGGAAGACAAACATATTGAGCGGGATATCCTCCTGGAAGGTGATATCGAGCATAAAGTCGATCCACGCCTCGGCTAGGTCGCGGTTGGCGGTGCCCCTGAGAATGCCGACGAACTCGACCTGGCGGAAGCAACTTCCGTCCGCCACCACCACGCCGGTTGGGGCCTCATCAAAGTCCTCGCCAGAGAAATAGACCTCCACGGGGGGGCTGCTGGCGTAACTGACCACGACGGGACGGTCGCCGTCGGAGGCGTAAGTGAACTGTCCCCAGTAGGCATCCTCCCACCCCTCGGTCACCAGCACGTCGTTGCTTCGCAGCTCGGCCCAATAGTCAAGCCAATCGGGGCCAAAGTGACCGATGGTCGCCAGCATAAAGGCCAGTCCCGGCGAAGAAGAGGCGGGGTTCTCCACCACCGTCAACCCCTCGTACGCGGGCAGGGTCAGGTCCTCCAGCGTGGCGGGCGGTTCCAAACCCCGCGCGGCGAACCAGCCCTTGTCATAGTTCAAGCAGACATCCCCATAATCCACCGGCAAGAGACGATGGTCGGGGTCCAGTTCCAGGCTATCGGGGATTTGGACCAGGAGCGGCGACTCGTAGGGCTCAAAGATGTCCGCCTCCAGCGCCCGGCTCATCAGCGTGTTGTCCACCCCGTAGAGCACGTCGGCGAGGGGATTCCCGACGCTGAGCATGGCTTGGCTGAGCATCAGCCCTGCATCACCGGATTTCAATATCACCACGTGGGCGTTGTGAGCCTCCTCGAAAGCAGCTACAGTCTCCGCGCTGATGTCAAAGCTGTCGTGGGTCATGATCCTGAGTGTGCGCGGTCCAGCGGGGGTAGGCGTGGCGGCAGGCGCGCAGCTCACGAGCAGCGCCGCCAGCAATAGGGCACTGATAACTCTAGTTCTGGTCATCTCTGTACCTCCTTGCATATTCTACAGATTTGCTGCCTACCCAGGGTCGCCTTGGATCACCACGCAGAGCAGGGTGCCTTGCCGCACACGCACCAGCGCCTGCTCCCCCAGGAGCGTGTTGGAAACGCCACGGGCCGGGCCAAAGAGCAGACTCTCGTCCGTCAGGGGCCAGCGCAGCCCCTCGGTGGTGACGCCATGTGCATCCCCATTCAGTGGGAGGAGGGAGACGGTGTCGCCGGGGTTCCCCTCGATGCGCCCCTGACCACGGATGAGAAAGGCCGACTGGTTCCCCTCAATGATGCGCACCCGAACCCCTTCCAGCGCGGGATGGGTGAGGAGGAGAAGGTTGGCGACGCTGTGGTCCAGCCGTCCGCCGAGCGCACCCAGGATAAGGATATCGTCAGCGCCCTGTTGGACCCCGTACAGGAGTGCCAGTTCCAGGTCGGTCTCGTCCTTGTCGGTGGGATAGCGTAGGACGCGTGTTCCGGCTGCTTTCAGCTCAACTCCTAGTTCTGGAGGCAACGAGTCGAGGTCGCCGATGAGGACGTGGGGCATCACGCCGGCGGCGCGGGCGTGAGCCGCCCCTCCGTCGGCGGCGATGACCAGGTCGTGCGGTCCTACCAAGCGCCTGTGGGCGGACGGGTTGGGGAATTCCCCATTGGCAAAGATGACCACGCGCATAACGAAAGCCGTCCTGCCAGCGGGACGGCTCAACCTCCTTCTGCGCTCCCTCCCTACGCTGGCATTATCCAGATCAGGTTCAGGGGTCGGTGTCGGTAGCTCTGCTGCGGACACCCTCTCAGTCTGGTTCGCCCAGACTCCCCCGGGAAGGTCTTTACCTGTACGTTTAGTATAGCACCAACCGCATGGCTTGTCAACGTATTGTAATTCGTAATTCGGAGGTGTGCTTTCAGTCCGGGGGTGAACCACAGGCAGCGGGGTTCATCCGCCGCCTGGCGGAGCGAACCTTTGGCTGGTTTGCCGCCTGAAGGCTCGCCACACGACGGCCCCGTATAAATGGCGGGGCCGGGAAGATTCAACCCCGGCGGCGAGTTTCATCCGCCGCCACTCGCCCAAAAGCGAAATACACCTCTCGCCCCCGCTCGACTTGCGCAGAACGGTCTCCCGGGGGATAATGGGGCGGATGCAGCAAAGGAACAAAGACTCCATCCTCCTCTACCAGTTCGATGGACTGGAGGGGGCAGGGATAATGCATGCGGCGCTCACCCGCCTGGGCGGGGTGAGCAGCGGACCGTTCGCCACCCTAAACCTGGGCCACACGGTAGGGGATGACCTGGCAGCAGTAGAGGAGAACCACCGGCGGGCGCTATCCGCCCTGGGGCTGCGACGCAACCAGGTCGTCAGCCCTTACCAGGTCCATTCCGCCAACGTGCGGCTGGTAGGGGCGGCCCACGCCGGCACTGTCCAGCCCGACACCGATGGCCTGCTGACGACCACGCCTGGGGTGGCGCTCTTTTTTCGCTTTGCCGACTGCGCCCCCGTGCTTCTCTTTGATCCTGTCCAGCGGGCGGTAGGGTTGGTCCACGCCGGCTGGCGTGGGGCCGCCAACGGGGTGGTGGGAGCGGCGGTGGCGGCCTTTGTCCGCCACGCCGGCAGCAAGCCGGGCGACCTGTGGGCCGGTATTGGCCCCACCATCGGCCCATGCTGCTATGAGGTGGGACCGGAGGTGGCGGAGACGGTGGCTCGCGCCTGCCCCGCTGGAACCCAGGTGGTCGTGCGACAGAACGGCAGCCTGCACCTCGACCTGCCCGGCGCGGTGCGGGCGCAACTCCTCGCCGCCGGCGTCGGCGAGGTAGAGATGTCGGGCATCTGCACTGCCTGCCACACCGACGAGTGGTTCTCCCACCGTGCGGAGAACGGGCGAACGGGCCGCTTTGGAATGTTGGCGATGCTGCTATAGGGAGAGCGCGCGATGGAATACGCCGAGTTCGTTCACCAAAACCTGGCACGGGTCCAAGAGCGGATCGCTGCGGCCGCTCTGCGGGCCGGGCGTGACCCCGCCAGGGTGACTTTGGTGGCAGTGACCAAGACCTTTCCGCCGCGAGTGGTCCTCGCCGCCTACGACGTGGGGATGCGCCACTTTGGCGAGAATCGTCCAGAGGAGGGCGTGCCCAAGCTCCTCCAGGTGAACGCGGCGGTGGCGGGGGAGCATCCCACGTGGCATATGATCGGTCACGTCCAGAGTCGCAAGGCCGCTTTGGCCGTGGCCCACTTTGATGTGATTCACTCTGTCGACCGACTCAAGATCGCCCACCGGCTGAGCCGCTTGGCTGCCGCGGCGGGGCGGGAGCTGCCAGCACTCCTCGAGTGCAACGTCAGCGGCGAAACGACCAAGTACGGCTTCCCGGTGGGCCGCTGGCAGGAGGACAATGCCCAGCGGGAAACCTTTTTCGCCGCCTGCGCCGAGGTCCTGACCCTGCCGGGGCTGCGCGTGAAAGGGCTGATGACTGTGGCCCCCATCGCCGCCGACCCGGAAACGGTGCGACCGGTGATGGCGAGTCTGCGCGCGCTGCGGGACGCGCTGGCAGAGCGGTTCCCAGAGCATAGCTGGCAAGAGCTTTCGATGGGTATGAGCGACGATTTCGAGGTGGCGGTGGAGGAAGGCGCTACGCTGGTCCGTATCGGCCGCGCTATCTTTGGCCCTCGCGGCTCCCTCCCCTCCCAGGGAGACCAAGTCCAATGACATTCTACCTGTACCGCATCATCCGCCTCCTCTTTACTCTCTACTCGGCGGCGATTATCGCACGGGTGCTGCTGCCAATGCTGGGGATGAGCTATGCCCACCCGGTGATGCGCTTCCTGTACAACATCACCGAGCCGTTGCTCGGCCCCATCCGGCGGCGAATGCCTCTGGCTGGACCGCTGGACCTGAGTCCGATGGTATTGCTCTTTGCAGTGTGGCTGGTGGAACAAATCCTACTGATGGTCGTGATGTCGTGGTGAAGGGACTACCGGTTTCGCAGAGCCAAGGCGGCTGCACCTTCCGGGTGCATGTGGTGCCGCGGAGCCGGCGCGATACGGTGGCGGGGCTATACGGGGATGCGCTCAAGGTGCGGTTGCAGGCTCCGCCAACGGAGGGCAGGGCCAACCAGGCACTGCGGGCGTTCCTGGCCGAGCGACTGGGTGTGCCGAAGCAGGCAGTGGAGATACTCTCCGGCCACACTTCGCGCCAAAAGGTCGTGCGCGTGGTGGGGACCAAACCGGCGCGGGTGCGTGCGCTTCTGAGGGAGGGGGAATGACCAGGGTCATCGGCGTACTGAACTATAAGGGGGGCACGGCCAAGACGACCACCGTGGTCAACCTGGCGGCTGGTTTGGCCCTGCGCGGCTCTCGCGTCCTGTGCGTCGATCTGGACGCCCAGGGCGGCCTGGCGACCAGCCTGGACGTGCATCCTCCCTATACCCTCACCCACCTGCTGTTGGGGGAGCAGCGACCGTGGGGCTGCATCGTCCGCGCGCGGGCCAACCTCGACCTCATCGCCAGTGACTCCAGCCTGTTCGAGGCCGAGGGAGAGCTGTGGCGTATAGGAGGGCAGACCAGGCGGTGGCTAGCCGAGCGAATGAGCACTGTGGAAGAGTACGACTATGTCATCCTCGACTATTCACCCTCCGCCAGCCTTATCGGCGAGTACGGCCTGCTCTATAACCAAGAGGTGCTCGTGCCGGTGGCGATGAACTATATGGCGTTGATGGGGACGCGGCAGGTGCTCGAAAAGCTGAGGGCGATCGCGCAGGCATACGACCACCCGCTCCGCCTCTCCCTCATCATCCCCACATTCTACGACGGGAGACAACGAATGGACCGCGAGGTCCTGGCGCTGCTGCGGCGTTATTTTGGTGACAAAGTGGCTGCCCCCATCCGCGCGAACATCAAGCTGGCCGAGGCATCGGGGCGGGGGATGACGATCTATGAGTACGCCCCCCAAAGCCCGGGCGCTGACGACTATGCACGACTGGTAGAGAGGGTGGTGAGCAATGGTTAACCAAGGGGATGAACTCGAGGCCCTGGGCAGGGACCCTTTCGCGGGCCTGGAATGGACGGAAGAGATGAAGATGGCCCCACCAGTGACGGCGGTGACGGCCCGTCCCGGCGGTGGGCCGTCGTCCGCGGCCGGGGTGCAGCCGGCATCCTGGCTGAGGGGCAAGG
>JAOZPF010000011.1:17795-20172 GCA_029932895.1 Anaerolineae bacterium
GCAAGGGGGTCTGGCTTCTCTACTCGAAGAACGTCGATCTGGCAATCGAGATGGCAGCGGCTATCGGCGCTACCCACATCCTCTACAAGACTGGGCACCGGGGGATGTTCTTTGTGGACGCAGCCCGCCGGGTCTGCGAGCGAGTGAAGGAGGCAGGATTGATCCCCTTCGCCTGGCCGTTCATCTATTGCGACGACCCCAACAGCGAGGCGGAGGTCGCCCTCAAGTCCTTCCAGGTGGGGTACGAGGGGGTAGTTTTCGACATCGAGGAGCAGGCGGCGGGGCGGGCTGTGGGTGCTGCCGCACTGGGACGGCGGCTGTTGGAGGCAGGAATAAACCCGCAGCGGCTCTATTACACCTCCTACCCCAACATCTGGCAGCACCTCGACATCCCCTACCGCGAGATGAATAGCTTCTGCCACGGCGGGTTCATGCCCCAGTGCTACCCCACCTTCCAGCGGACTCACCGCACGGTGATCAACAAATGGGGCTATGGGGAGCACGCCCGCTGGGCCGAGGAGTGGGGGAATATGCCACCTCTCTATGTGATCCTGGCAGCTTATAAGGACGAGCACGCCACCCAGCGACTGACCCCGCAAGAGTTCCTGGAGTGGGCCGAGACCCTGGCTGCCCACGAGCCGCCGTTCTACAGCATCTACCGGGCCGGGACCACCGACCGGGAGTTGTGGCCCATCCTGGCCGCGCTGGGCGAGTCACCGCCGGTTACCACCCCAGAGCCTCCTCCCCCCGAACCGGAGCCAGAGGCCCCGACCACATCAGCGCCAGCCGAGAGGCCCGCCGCTCCACCGGCCACGGAGGCCGAGCCAGCCCCCACGCCCAAAGAGGAACCTGCACCAACCTCTCCGGCTGTCTATCACGTGGCGACGGTCAACGACACAGTCTGGTCCATCTGCCGCCAATACTCGATCAGCCGTGAGCAGTTCTGGGAGTGGAACGGCCCTCTGTGGGATGGGAAAGGGCTGCCCCGCGACGGGCTGTACCTGCAGGAGGGGTGGCGGCTGCGAGTGGGGTAGCGCTGGAGGCGACCCTTACCAGCCGGCTGTGTAAAAGGATAAATAGTCCGGCAACATCTGTGCCCAGTAGGCGTCGCTGTGGCTCCCCTCACCCACGACGAACTCGTGAGCCACGCCGTCCTGAACCAGCACCTCGTGCATCCGCTCCACCCCCACCCACGCCCAGTCCTCATTCCCTGCATCCAGCCAGATACGCAGGCTCGCCACCGCCGGGTCGGCCGCCAGGTTGAGGGGGTCATACAGCGGGTGCGGATAGTTGACCGAGAGGGCTGCGCTGTGCGCCCCCACGACGGCGAACAGATCAGGGTGGCGAAAGCCGATCTCTAGCGACCAGACCCCGCCCCGCGAGATGCCGCCGATCCCCCGCCCCTCCCGGTCGGTCCGGGTGCGGTAGGTGGCGTCGATGTGGGGGATCAGTTCGTTCACGATCAGCCCCTCGACAGAGCTATCCCCTCCGCTCGTGTTGACAAATATCCCGTCCGGCGCGGGGTCGCAGTTGGGCAGGACGATGATAAAGGGCGGGTAGGTCCCGGCGCGGATCCCGGCATCGGCCACCTCGTCCACACCCAGCCGGTCCCAATGGCTCTCGTCAAAGGGGTAACCGTGGAGAAGATAGAGGACGGGGTAGACGCGGTCGCTGCTGTCATAGTCGGGCGGCAGGTAGACGCGGTAAGCCATATCCCGGTTCAGGATCGAGCTGTGGTAGGTAGCCATCTCCACACGGCCATACAACTCGCCTGGGGGGAGGGTAGGAAACGGCGACGGCGTTGGCGTGGGTGATGGTGACGGAGTTGGTGACGGAGTGACGGTGGGCGCTGGGGGCATGGTGGGGATTGGCGATGGGGTAGGAGCAGCAGTGGCTGGCGTGACCTGCAACACTGCCAGTGTGGGCGGGGTGTAGGTCGGCGACGGCGGCGCGGTGCAGGCAGCCAGGGCCAGGAGCAAGCCCCACGCAGATGCTCGGAGCGGGCGGTCAGTCATTCGCACCTCGTTTCAGCCCCGGCACCCTCATCCACTGGGTCAGCCCCAGCGATGTGAGCGCGATGACGACCCCACCCAGGAAGGTGTATTGGGGTCCCAGCGTTTCCCACACCAGCCCGCCTACCACCGGCACCACCACCGCCGCGATGTGGTTGATTGTCTGACCCAGCGAGATGTTGGACGTGATCTCGTCCGCTCCTATGGCGATCTTTTGGAAATAGGATTGGAGGGCAATGGAAAAGCCAAAGAGGATGTTGTCAACCACGAACAGGAGCAGCAGGACCAAGAGCGCTGGGGTGGCGATAAAGGTGGGAAAGAGAACCAATTGGTTCAGCGTCACTCCCGGCACCCGAAAAGCCGGT
>JAOZPF010000012.1 GCA_029932895.1 Anaerolineae bacterium
TTCGGCCTGCAGGATGGGCGATGGCACGTGGTCTCGACGGTTGGGCTGGAAGTAGAAGAGGTTCCCACCACGTTGCGCGGACTGATGATGGCGCGGGTGGACCGTCTGCCGGAGGATATGAAGAACGTGCTGCGGGACGCCGCCGTTATCGGCCTCCAATTTACCGCTCCTCTCCTCACCGAGGTGGAGCGCCGGCTGCACGCCACCGCTGATGTCTCCCCGTTGTTGCAGCGACTGGTGGATATGGGGTTGCTGGTGGAGCGCCCGGAGGTCGGTGACCAGGTTTATGCCTTTCGCCATATCCTGACCCAGGAGACGATTTATGGCAGCCTGATGCGTCGTCAGCTTCCCGACCTCCATCGCACGGTCGCCGAGTCCATTGAAGCGGTATATGCGTCCGACCTGGAGGATCAGGCCGAGGTGTTGGCCTTTCACTATGACCGCACCTCTATGCGCGCCAAGGCGATGCGTTACACCTTGCTATCCGGCGAGCGGGCGCGGAGTCGTTTCTCCAATCGCCAGGCCATCGAGTATTATAGCCGGGCGCTGCAATTATCCCAGCACCTGGATGGCTATCGGGCTGAGCGTTGGCAGGCCGCTGTTGGTCTGGGCGAGGTGGAACAGCGGATCGGCGAGTACGAAGAGGCGATCGCGATCTACCAGGCCGCCCTGGAGGAGTGGGAGGAAGCAGCGCCCGCAGCCCGGGCGCGGGTGATGTTGCGCGTTGTGGAGGTGTGGGATAAGCGCGGCGATCTGGAGCAGGCCGAGGATTGGTTGCGCCGGGCTTTGATCCAGTTGGAGCACGTTGGTTCCGGGCATCCCGACTTGCGGGCCACGCTCTATTCCGAGTTGGGATGGGTGGCGCTGCGTCGGGGCGACCTGGCTTCAGCGCGAGACTGGCTGGAGCACGGGCTCCAGCTGGTCGATGGCACGGATCATTACGATGTGCTTTCCTCCATTCTCAATCGCCTCGGCGCTGTGTACTACCACCGCAGTGAATGGGACCAGGCTGCGGCGTGTGTGGAGCGGGCGCTGGAGCTGCGCGAGCAACTGGGGGACGTCGTGGGCCTCGCTCGCTCGTTCAATAACCTGGGTATCCTGAAGAAGAACGCTTGTCGGTGGGATGAGGCATTGGCTACTTATCAGCGCAGCATGGAGATGATGGAGTTGATTGGGGATGCCGAGGGGATTGCCATTGGGCACACGAACCTTGGCAACGTCTACATCGAGATAGGGGAGTGGGAAAAGGCAGAGGAGAACTATCTGCGGAGCTTTGTCATCGCCCGGCGCATCGAGCACCCGTACGAGCTGGCCCAGGCCCATATGAACCTGGGGCGGCTCTATCTCTTGCAGGGGCGGTGGGAGGAGTGTGCTCGTCACTTGGATGCTGCCATCCCGCTCTATCAGGAGGCTGGTGCGCGGGCCAACCTGAACCTGAACGACGCCTACGAGCTTCAAGGACGGCTTCACCTGGAATTGGGCGAGGTCGAGGCAGCCGAGGAATGGGCTTCCCGCAGCTATGAACTGCTGAGCGAGGTCACCCAGATAGAGGAATCGGTGGAGTGGGGGCGGTACGAGCGGTTGAGGGGCCGCATTGCCCAGAAGAAAGGGGACCTCGAAGCCGCCCGTCGCCACCTGGACCGGAGCATGGCGATCTTTGAGCGCAGTGGGCCGGCCTTGGAGATAGGGCGGGCAGCTTACTGGAGCGCTCTGCTGGCCCTGGAGGAGGGGCGGGCGGAAGAGGCCCGCCGGGAATTGACGAGGGCCAGAGAGTTGTTCGCGCAGGTGGGGGCGGCTGCAGACCTGCAACGGGTTGAGGAGGCAATGTAGAGCAGAGGGCACAGCCATTGCTGTGCCCCCTGTGTGTTGGCCCCTGTCGTCTCGCTGACGCTGTTTCGGTTATTCCTCGTTGACCCAGTTGTTGATCCCCACGGCTGAGGCGTCGGAGGGCAGGTTCTCCAGGTTGGCGAAAGCTTCGGCCCACTCCGGGTCGCCGACGCCGCCGGCCCAGCTATCATAGCCGCCGGCCCAGCTATCGTACCCACCGGCCCAGCTATCGTACCCGCCAGCCCAGGAGCTGTACCCGCCGGCCCAACTGTCGTAACCGCCGGCCCAGCTATCATAGCCGCCAGCCCAGCTATCGTACCCGCCGGCCCAGCTATCATAGCCGCCGGCCCAACTGTCGTAGCCGGACAGCCAGTTGTTAAAGTCACCAGCCCAGTTGGTCGTACCGCCGGCCCAGCTATCATAGCCGCCGGCCCAGCTATCGTAACCGCCGGCCCAGCTATCGTAGCCGCCAGCCCAACTGTCGTAGCCAGTGTCGCGGATGCGGAATTCACCAGTCTCGGGGTCCCAGACCGACCAGCCTTCGTAATGGACCGCGCCGGCCAAGTCGGCTTCCAGGTCCAGCCCTCTGTTGGCCTCGCCCTCGACCTCGGCAAAGACAGCGTCGGGGGCCCAGACGCGCCCGGCTCCCTGCTCCCAGATCGAGTAGGCCGCCTCGCCGGTGTACTCGCTGAACTGGGGGCGGGCGGTCATCGTCAGGCGGTACTTGACCTGGTCGGGGGTCAGCTCGGGGTGCTTGCTGAGCATCAAGGCGACGATGCCGGAGGTCACTGCGGTGGACATTGAGGTGCCAGACATCTTGAAGTAGCGGCGGTTGACACGGTTTTCCGGATAGAGATCGCTGAGGTAGGTGTGGCGGGCCATCAGGGAGATGACGTGAGCGCCGGGCGCGATCAAGTCGGGCTTGATGAAGCAATCCAGGGTGGGGCCGGTGGCGGAGAAGGGGGGAATATAGTCATCGCCAAAATCGGTGGGGGTATAGTTGTCGGTGAAAGCACCGACGGTGATGACATAGGGCGTGTTCCCCGGCACGCCGATGCTCAGCGGGGCGGGGCCGCCGTTGCCAGCGCTGGCGACGACGACGATACCAGCCTGCCAGGCGGCCATGACAGCCAGGTTGTAGGGATCGGCCCAGTAGGGGGCGATTGGTTGGGCGTACATCGAGATGTTGAGGACGCGGATGTTGTAGGCGTCCTTGTTCTGGATGACCCAGTCGATGCCGCGCAGCACGTCGCCGTAGCTGCCGGTCCCGGTCTCGTCGAGGACGCGCACGGCGACCAAATTGGCCGCGGGGGCAACGCCGCGGAACTCGTCATCTCGTCTCTCGTAGTAACTATTGCCCACGATGCCCGCGACGTGAGTGCCGTGACCGTTGGGGTCACCCGGTGAACGGAACAAGCGACGTCGTCCGTACAGTTTGTCGTTCAGTGCGTCGTAGTAGGCGAGGAGGCGATGACCGAGGCGCAGGGTGGGAAATGAGGGATTGATGCCCGAGTCGAGGAGGGCGACGGTGACGCCCTGGCCTAGATCGCCGGCCTCCCACACCTCCTGGGCACCGATGGCTTTGGTGAACTCGACATCGACGTTGTGGTTGCCGGCAGCTTGTACCCGGCGGTCAGGTGTCACTCGGACGACGCCGGGCATTGTGGCTAGGTAGGCGAGGTGTGATTGGTCCACGTTGGCGAGCACGCAGTTGATGGCGTCGAGTTCGGCGACCACGTTGCCGCCACTATCGCGCACGGCAGCCGCTGCTGATTCGGCGCTGGTGCCCTGCACGATGACGCGCAGCGGTGATGGGGCGGCTGGCGCGATGTTGAATAGCATCACTGTCAGCAGCACGCCGGTCAGCAGGGAAGATGTTGCGTTGCGAATGAAGGTCTTGTTCATCTCTTTTCTCCCACGTCGTTGCATTCTACTCCCGCCCCCCGAATGTGATAGACACTCCGTTATCATGATACTTGCTATTCCTAGAAGGGGCAATAGGAAAGAGGTACCGTTTGGGCAACTTGGCGCGCAACCACTTGGAAAGTGTCACACATTAGCACAGCCCGTTGGCCCGCGCGGGTGTTCAGCCCCGCGCTCGGGCGGCGAGCTCCTTTCTAGGGCTCGGGATAAGCTCGCAGGGCTGGGCTAATGAGCCCGGCGTCTCTAGCGCCGGGCGGGGGAAGAAAGGGATTGTCGTCGCCTGTCCTTACTTGGCCGCATAACCGACCGGTAGCAGGTAGAGGGGCTCCTGGTTGTCCGGTATGGCGAGCACGCGGGCCACGCCGCTGTCGTCGAAAGCGCCGACGGGCACGCTGGACAGTCCGAGGGCGACGGCCTGCAGGAGGAGGTTTTGTGCTGCATGTCCCACGTCCATCGGCACGTAGCGGACCCGGCCGCGCTTGCCGTAGCGGCTGGTAGTGCGCTTCATGACCCCACAGATGGCAAAAACGGCCGGGGCCGCGGCGATGAACTGCTGTCCCCACGCCGCCTGGGCCAGGGGAACGCGCACGTCATCTGCCAGGTGCTGGACCAGATGGTGGGGCCGTGGCTCGTAATGCCACACACCGGCGCTGTGACAGAGATAGAACTCGAGCGGGCAGCGACCACCGGCCGAGGGGGCGGCCCGTAGGTGGGGTTGGGAGCCAGTGATGCCCTGGGCGGCCCATAGTAGTTGGCTGATCTGTTCCAGAGAGAGCTGGTCTGGTTTGTAGGAGCGGACTGAACGGCGGGCAGCGATGGCTTCTTCCAGCGAGACTTTTCCTTGCAGGCGAGGGATGGGCAAGACGATTGTTTCTCTCATCTCATCTCTCCTCAAGTATCGGGCCCAAAACGGGCCAAAAGTGTCCTGCGACTGATCCAGGTCGGGCGTCGCTCCAAGTCGCCCGGCCTTTGCCCATGCACACTCGCGGGGTTGAATGCCCAGCGCAGGAGCCATGTCCAGATCCTCGCGCCGGCGTCGGTGACACGCTCAATCAGGCCGTGTGGTGAGAGTGGGGCGAACACTTCCAGCCCCAGCCGGTTGAGCATGCGCACGGTAGCCGGGGTAAAGGGGAGGGGCAGTTCACCACCGAGGGCCTGGATGTGCGCCAGGTCGGGAACCTGGGCCAGGAACTGTGCCAAAAGGTGGAAGGAGCTGGATAGGAGTTGCCAGAACCTGCGCGCCCAGGCTAGGTCGGGGCCGGAGGCAGGAATGCGTGGCAGCCGCTCATTCCACAGGTGGATGACGCCGACGGTGTCGCCGGGCCGTATGACCGTCCCATCCGCCAGCTCCACCCTGGTGTGAGCGGTGGTGATTCCCAGCCGCAGGATGCACGACGGGTCGGTAGAGAACTCCCAGATTCCCAGCCGGCGGCGCATCAAACGATCGATAGCCCTGATCGGCAAGCTGGCGAGAGCGTGTAGCCAGCTCATTCTTCACTGGTCTCCCAATTCCACCCTGTTCCGGCGATTTCCTGCCCGCAGAACGGGCAGTGTCCGTCCTGCACCAGGCTCTCCGCTTGCTCCATTGTGGAGCGCTGGATGAGCATTTTGCCGCAGGAGGGGCAATAGGTGTTCTCAGCAAAATGACCGGGCACGTTGCCGAGATAAACGTATTGCAGGCCCATCTCTCGTCCGATGGCTCGGGCCTCTTCCAGTGTTTGCACGGGCGTCGGTGGAGCGGTTAAACGATAGGCGGGGTGGTAGCGGGTGATGTGCCACGGGGTATATGGGCCTAGCTCCCGCGCGATCCGGACGGCGATGGACATCAGGATGACCATGTCGTCGTTAACCTCTGGCACGACCAGGGTGGTGACTTCGACCCAGATGCCCAACTCCTGTGCCCGGCGAAGGTTGCGCCACACCACCTCTACGTCCGCCTGGCAGTAATCGCGGACGACCGCGCTATCCCCCTTGATGTCCACATTCATCCCGTCAAGCCCCGCCTCAGCCAGATGTTCCAGGGCCGCCTCCGTCATATAACCATTGGTCACAAATGTGTTGTAAAGCCCTGCCTGGTGTGCCAGGCGGAACACTTCCAGTGACCACTCCAGGCTGAGTGTCGGTTCGTTAAAGCTGATTGACGTCCCCTGGCAGCGCTTGTTGATTGCCTCGGCTACGAACTGAGATGGGGAAGTGAACTTGCCCCCATTGGGGGGATGTTTGGCGATGTCATAGTTCTGGCACCACGGGCACGCAAAGTTACATGACCAAGAGCCGGCAGTGAGGGCTCTGGAGCCGGGGTAAAAATGGTATAGCGGTTTCTTTTCTATGTGGTTGACAGCCAGGGAGGAGATGGCCCCGTAGGTCAGCGTCACCAGCTCCCCGTCCAGGTTGGCGCGAGTGCGGCACCAGCCGGTTGCCCCCGGTCGAATCACACAGCGCCGTTCGCAGATCAGACAGCGCACCCGGCCATGGTCGGGCTCGCTGACTTCCTCCTGGAGGAGGGTGGTATGAATGAAAGGTTCTCTGGGTGCGTGTTTTTGTCTCACAAGCCCATACCTATAGAGCAAAGACCCTCCCGCAGGTCACACAGCCCACAGGAGGATCGGCAACGCTGGCGTGTCGTCATGCCCGGCTGGATCCACCCACGAAAGTATGAGGAGATTATACATTGACGAGAGAAAGGTGTCAACATAATTGGGATTCGTGGCGCGATTCGCCGATTGCCTGAAAAGCCAAGCTAGGGTAGAATGCCCGTTATGAATATCAGGCGCATTCATCTATTGGGTGTCGTGCTGTTGGTGACGGTGGTGGGATGCAGCGCGCCACTCCAGTTCGATGGGCAGAGAGCCTATGAGCATGTCGAGGCCCAGTGCGAGCTGGGCTTTCGCCCCACTGGTTCGGAAGCAGCCCGCGCCACTGGCGATTACATCATCGCCACCCTGGAGGGGCAGGGTTGGGAGGTCGAGACGCAAGAATTTACCTATCGGAACACGCCGGTGCGCAATATCATCGGCAAGGCGGGCGCTGGTCCCGTGCTCATTCTGGGCGCGCATTATGACACCCGTCGCAGTGCCGACCAGGAGGACCCGTCCGTGCCGGTGATGGGTGCCAACGACGGTGCTTCGGGCGTGGCGGTGTTGCTGGAGCTGGCCCGCACGCTGGACCGGGACAGGCTCAGTAACCAGGTCTGGCTGGCTTTCTTTGATGCCGAGGATGATGGTCGGCTCGACGGTTGGGAGTGGTGCGTCGGCTCTTCCTACATGGCCGACCACCTGGAGGTGCGGCCGGAAGCGGTGGTGGTGGTGGATATGATCGGCGACGCTGACCAGCAGATCTATTTGGAGGGCAACTCCGACCCCGACTTGCAGGGACAATTGTGGGACATAGCCGCCGCGCTGGGCTATACTCAGTTCGTTCCCACCTACCGCTGGACGATGGAGGATGACCACATTCCCTTTGCCCGGCAGGGTATTCCGGCGGTGGACTTGATCGATTTTGACTATCCTTATTGGCACACCACTCGGGACACACCAGATAAGGTAAGCCCCGATAGCCTGGAGAGGGTGGGGCGGGTGCTGGAGGTGTGGTTGGAGGAGTAGGGTCCAAAGTCCGAGGTCGGAAGTCTGGAATCTGAGAGGAGAACAGAATGGAGTACGCACAACGTTTAGAGAATCTTCCCACCTATGTCTTTGCCACGATTGGCAAGCGCATACGCGCTATGCAGGCGGAGGGGAGGGACGTTATCCGGTGCGATATCGGCAGTCCCGATATGCCCCCGCCAGAGACAGTGGTCGATGCACTCTGCCATTCGGCCAATGACCCGCACCGGCACGGATACGCTTCCTTCTATGGCTCACCTCCCTATCGCGTCGCTGTTGCCGATTTCTATCGCGCTCGCTTTGGTGTCGAGTTGAACCCCGAAACCCAGGTGCTGGCCTTGATCGGCTCCAAGGAGGGCATTTTTCACGTCCCGGCTGCCTTTGTCGACCCCGGCACGGTGGTGCTGGTGCCTGATCCTGGCTACCCGACCTACCGTAACGCGGTGTACCTGGTGGGTGGCGAGCTGTACCGGATGCCGCTTTTGGAAGAGAATGACTGGCTGCCGGACCTGGAGGCGATCCCGGCCGATGTCGTCGCTCGCGCGCGGGTGATGTGGTTGAATTATCCCAATAATCCCACCACAGCCATCGCGCCGCTCTCTTTCTTGGAACGGGCGGTCGCTTTCGCCCGCGAGCACAATATTCTTCTGGCCTATGACAATCCCTACTCCGAGGTCACCTGGGATGGCTATGTGGCTCCCAGCATCCTGCAGGTGGAGGGGGCGATGGATGTCGCTGTTGAGTTCAACTCCTTCTCCAAAGCGTACAACATGGCCGGTTGGCGGGTGGGGATGGTGGTGGGCAATCAGGACGTTGTGGCCGCCTTGGCTCGACTCAAGACCAACGCCGACACGGGGATCTTTCAGCCCATCCAGGACGCGGCGGTGGTGGCCCTGCGGACCGACTCTGGCTGGTTGGCCCGCCGCAATAAAGTCTACCGGGAGCGACGACAGGTGGTGACTCAAGCCCTAGAGCGGATGGGGCTTTCCTACACTGTCTCCCGGGCTACGCTCTACGTGTGGGCCAGATTGCCGCAGGGGACGCAGAGTATTGCTTTCGCCTCCGACCTGCTTGGGGCGACCGGTGTCTCGGTATCTCCTGGCGCGGCGTTTGGTGAGTACGGGGAGGGGTATGTGCGCATCACGCTTGGTCATCCTGCTGAGCGGCTAGCCGAGGCGATGGCGCGTTGGGAGAAGATGGCGGCGTAGAGATGTGGAGGGGGGCAGGCGGGTGGGTCAGGTTTCAGGGATTGGGGGAGGCGCTCTCGATGGTGCGCCGGCGGCGGGTTCACGCTGCTGGGGCGGGCGGTGGGGGACGGTGAAGACAAGCTGGCCTCTCTGCCGCTCTGGTCTCGGGCGCGGCGTGTTGTTCCTGGCGCTCCTCGCTGGCGGTCTCACCGCCTGTTATCTGCCCACTCCATCTCCTCCTCCGTTGTCCACTGTCGCGCTCTCTCCCACCGCTGTTCCTGCTGCAACTATTTCCCCCTCACCCATTCCTCCTTCCCCCACTCCTCCTCTGCCCACGCCTGACCAGACTGCGGTTGCTGCTACCATAACAGCGGGACAACAACAGGTCGCGGCACGTGGCATCACTCCGGTCTGCCTGCGTTGGCAGGATACCGACTCTGATGGAGAGCCGGAGTGGATTGGCCTCTACCTGCAACAGGCCGATCCGGACCGGTTGCTGGGTTTTGTACTGGACGATGATATTTGGTACGACCTGGCTCCGCCGGAGGGCGAGGACGCGGCGCGGGGGCTGGGTGAATACTCCACCTGCGAGTTAATAGTCCGTGACATCAACGGCGACGGGCGGATCGAGATCGCCGTCTATGGACATGCCGGGGCGCGCACTGCTTTGCTGCATATCTTTGCCTGGGACGGAGCGCATTATGCTCTGCTAGGAGCGTTCGATGGTGACGGGGGTGTGCGATTGGAGAGCGACGGCAGCGGCCTGGCTGACGCGGTGGTGGTGCGGCTGCGGCCGGAGGGGGACCTGGTGTGGGAGATCGTCTATACGTGGGACGGGACGCACTATGCCTGGACCTGGGACCGGTACGCCTGGTTCTATCTCGACCGGCCCCACGCCTATGTGGACGACACGCCGCTCCATGTTCTGGCCTCTTTCTACCTGGCGCTGGATGACCGAGACCTGCCGGGGGCATATGGCTTGCTCTCTGCCACTGCGCAGGCAGCCCGTGCCTACGACGAGTGGGCCTGGGGTTTCAACACGACACTGGGAGTGGAGGTGGGGGCGGCTCACATAGTGACCCAGGAGGGCGGACGGGCGCAGGTCGCGGCGCAGGTACGGGCGCTGGACAATGTCGACGGTCGTGTGGTGCTCACCACCTACGAGGTGGAGTGGCAGGTGGTCGAGACTGGAGAGGGGTGGCGGCTGGAGAACGGGACGACCCAGATTTTGGATCAACAGGAGCTAGAGTACTATCCCTGAGATGGGGTCACTGCTTATTCTGCTCTGTCTCTGGTAGCGGTAGTTGGACAAAGAACTTGCTTCCCGGACAGGTTTCCTCGTCGTAGCCGGCGCTCTCGGCCCAAATGCGTCCACCGTGGGCGGCTACGATGCCCTGGGAGATGGCAAGCCCTAGCCCCGGCCCTCCGCCCTTGAACTCGGTCGTGCTGGAGGAGTGAAGCGCCACCTCGCCGGTGCGGTAGAATTTCTCAAAGAGCAGGTCCACGTCCTGGGAGGCGATGCCAACGCCGGTGTCCTCTACCGCGAGCTCAATGCACTCTGCCCCGTTCACGTTCACCGTGCGCCCGCTGACCGTGATCCTGCCTCCGTCTGGTGTGTATTTGACCGCGTTGTTGACCAGGTGGTAAAAGACCTTGTACAGCATCTCGGGATCGCCTGGGTAGAGGGGTAGTTCCTCCAGCCCTTTCATTTCGAAGGCGATGTTGCGGCGCTCCAGCGCGCGAGCGAACTCGACCTGGACGCCTCGTATCACGAGGGCGAGGCTCACCGGGCTGCGGCGGATTTGCAGCTCTCCAGACATCACCCGCGATGTATCGAGGATGCTGTTGAAAATACGATGCAGCCGTTCAGTGCTGGAGACTATCCCCTCTACCAATGCCTGGAGATTTGGGGTCTCTTGCACTGTGGGGTTGCCCTGCATCATTTGGGCATATCCCTGTAGGGCGGCGACTGGCGTGCGCAGTTCGTGGGCCGCCACCTGGATGAAATCGGACTTGGTTCTGTCAAGTCGCTCCAGCCGTTGCAGCGCCTGGGTCAGTTCTGTGTTGGCCTTTTGCAGTTCCGCGATTGCCTGCTGGTCGGAATCCCGCAGGCGGGCGGTGAGGCGGACCATCAGGCGGATGCCCAGGGAGGGACTGCGCCCCAGGACGGTCAGGAATGGTTCGCGGTCTATCCTGAGGATGGTGCTGGGTTTGTTGGCGCGGACGGTGGCGGTGCGGGCGCTCTCCTCGAGGATTGCCATCTCGCCAAAGAACTCGCCTGGCCCTGTGTAGTGGAGGTGGCGCTCTGTGCCGTCGTCCATGTGCTTGAGCACTTCGACCTCGCCGTCGACGACGACAAAGACGGCATTCCCCGGCTCTCCCTCCTGGCAGATGATTGCACCGGCTGAGAGCGACAGCGGCACCGCTGCTTCGGCTAGCGTGTGTAGGTCTTCCTCCGCCAGACCAAAGAGGAGAGGGCGCAGGAATTCCTGAATGTCCAACTGGGACGGGGCCGCTGCGTCGTCCATGGTGAGACTACTATAGCACAAATTCCTTTCCTGTGCAACGCCTTGCGCAAGCCCTTGGAGGGTTATACCTCATGGGGCCTCGTGCCCGTGGACTGACGGCCACAAGGGCCTATGCTACGGGCGCGAACCGGCTAAAGCCCATGCCACACCTGACCGAAATCGTCTTTACAATCCGGACTGGAGGCTTTAGCCGGGGCACGGCTTCCCATTGGAGCCTGGACTCCTCAACCCGGCTAAAGCCTATATTCCATAGTGACGTCGCGCTACGAGGGAGTGTCGCGCCTTGCACCACCTGGGTGACTCAACGGTGGTGGTACCGGCCCCACCTGCGCGCTGCGTCGTACATAGCGACGACGTTCGCTGGTGGAACGTCGGGCTGGATGTCGTGGATGGGGGCAAAGACATAGCCGCCGCCAGGGGCCAGCGCGCGCAACCGCCCGCGCACGTCTGCTTCGACCTCTTGCGTTGTGCCCCACGGCAGCACTCGTTGCGGGCAGCACCCCCCGCCCCAAAAGGTCAGCCGATCGCCAAATGTGTCCTTCAGCCGCTGCGGCTCCATCCCGGTCGCCGAAGTCTGCACGGGATTCAGGATGTCCACTCCAATTTCGATCAGGTCCGGTAGCAGATCAGAGACCGCGCCACAGCTATGGAGAAAGACACGGGCCTGGCTTCGCTCGTGGACCAAGTTGTAGAGGCGACGGTGATGGGGCTTGAAAAGTCGCCGGTAGAGGTCGGGGTGAAATTGGAGGCCGTTTTGCACACCCAGGTCGTCGCCAAAGCCAATGACGTGGATGTATTCCCCTACAGCGTCCAGGTACCGTTCCAGATCAGCCAGAGCGGCCTGGGCCAGCTTCTCCACCAGCACGGCGACCAGATCGGGGGCTTGCTTCAGGTCCTGCATAAAACGGACCCAGCCACGGGCGAATTGGGCTCCTTCGACTAGGCTGCCTCCGAACCAACCAAAGATGGCATAGTCGGTCTCGTCGCGGAGCTGGCGGGCAGCTCGGTGCAGCCACTCCAACTCCTGGTCGGAAAGCCGGTGCGGCTCGAACCGTTCCAGGTCCTCCCGGGTTGCCTGAGCCAGCGGAGCGTCCTTGGGCAGGAAATGATAAGTAGCGGCGGGCATCCACTGCGCCACCGACCCGTCGGCAGCGCGGATGAGTATGTCGCCGCGCTCCGTGACCTCGGGCTCAAAGTCGGCCGAGATGAGGGCGGGGGAGCCGTCGGGTAGCGTCCAGGGCTTCCAGCGAATGTTGCGCACGTTGGGCAGTGGCTCCAAGAGCGGCAGTCCGACCACATCGACGCCGAAGCGTTGCCGCACTGGTTCCTCCACCTCGGCTAACTGAAGAATGATGTCGCTCACCTGGACTGGTCGGTCGTCCAGCTCCAGGTAGCGCTTTAGGTGGTAGTAGGTCACAGCGTTGATGCCGGTCACGAGCGACGCGCCCAGGTCGATGGGGACCCGGTCGGGCTCCTGGTGGGCCAGCGCTGTGAGGACCCTTTCGCGGCTGTTCATGCTGCCGGGATTATAACAGCGCTGGGATATAGGTCAAGGGGTTCAGGATGAGCGCGCTGGATCCGGCGCGGGCGCGCACAGATCGAGCCTTTGGGCGGCAAACTGGATAGAGTCTCGATTTCGTAGCGAGGCCAAGTCCAAGCGCACCCCTCGCCACGGGGTGTACCTCAGTTTTGGGGCGAGCTGTAGGTGCCGAGCGCACCAATTCGGTGATTCCACCGTTAAAGCCTGCAATCTGGATCGGGTGCTCTCCCTCTCGAGTGTTGGTGCTGCTTGCCCGTCCCGCCGGGCGCTAAACCGCCCGGCTGGGCCAGCAAAGCCCCCTTCGGGGGCTGAGTTTCAGCCCGCAGGGCTTTGCTTGTGAGCCCGGACGTTCACGTCCGGGCGGGCTTGCACACAACAACACTTTACAGGGAGACTGTTCCGGATTGTCAAGACGATTTCGGTCAGGTGTGGCATGGGCTTTAGCCGGTTCGTGCCCGTAGCATAGGCCCTTGTGGCCGCCTTGTGGCCGCCTTGTGGCTGTCGGTCCACGGGCACGAGGCCCTATGCTACTCGCACGCGCCGATTTTGCTTTCCGCACAGGTAGTGATAAAATAAGAGAACGACAGTATCAGTCACCAATCAGAAGCATTGGAACCACCAGACCACGAAGGGAGAGAGATGAAAGTCTTGGCTTTCTATCCGGAACGCTGTGTCGGTTGCCACATCTGCGAGGAGGTCTGCTCCAACACCTGGTTCAAGGTGACGGACCGCGAGAAATCCAGCATCCGTATCCACGACGATGGAGAAGGTCTCCTCAGTGCCACTTATTGTGTCCAGCAGGGAGATTGCATCGCGGTCTGCCCTGTCGGTGCTCTCACCAGGAACAAGCAGGGCATTGTTATGCTGCGCAAGAAGCAGTGTGTGGGTTGCATGTCCTGCGTTGGCTTTTGCCCCCACCTGGCGATGTTCCACCATCCTGACCAGAGTGAACCTTTCAAGTGTGTCGCCTGCGGCAAGTGCGTCGAGGCGTGCCCGGCTGACGCCCTCGCTATCGTCGAGGTCGATGCACCGAGTCCCCCAGGCCCTCAAGCGTAAGGAGAGAGACGATGTCTGAAAACACCCAACCGACGCGCCATATCTTGGCTACGTTTTCCTATCAGCCCCCAACCGTCGAGCGCGGTTACGCAGGGCAGACGCTCTATGTCAACGTCACCGACAACACCATCAGCGCCAAGCCGGTCACCGAGGTGATGAAGGAAAAGTTCATCGGTGGGCGCGGCTTTGATCTGTGGCTGCTCTGGCACGGCGTGAATGACGATACCCGTTGGAACGACCCCGAGAATGAGATCGTCATCTCCACCGGCCCCTGCGGCGGTATCACCCAGTACCCCGGCTCCGGCAAGTCGATCGTCGCCGCCATCTCCCCGCTGACCAATATCCCCATCGACTCGAACGTCGGTGGGTACTATGGTCCCTACCTCAAGTTCGCTGGCTGGGACGCTATAGAGGTGCAGGGTAAGGCGGAAAAGGACGTCATCATCTATGTGGACGGCCCGGCGGGAAAGGTGACCATCGAGGAGGTGCCGGACGATGCCCCTACCGACACCCACGAGCTGGGCCACTGGCTGCTTGACCGCTTTGCCGAGAACGAGGCGGACCGGCAGCAGTTGGCCTTTGTGACTACTGGGGCAGGTGCCGAACATGCCTATATGGGTTGCTTGAACTTTAGCTTCTATGACCGCAAACGGCGTGACCTGCGCTACAAACAGGCCGGCCGCGGTGGAACCGGAACGGTTTTGCGGGATAAAAAGGTCAAGGCCCTGGTCGTGCGTTCGTTCCCCATCAAGGGGGACATGAACCACCCCGCCGACCTGGCGCGCATCCAAGCGACCGGCGCGGCAATGCACCGCGAGGTCCACGAGTTTGATCCCATTCAGAACCGCATGCGCAGCCGTGGCACCTCCTACCTGGTACAGATTATGGACGATTATGACCTGCTGCCCGTTCATAACTACAGGTTCGGTTCCCACCCCGAAACGCCCAAGATCAACGGCGATGTGTGGGAGGAGCGACTCACTCAGGGGCTGCCCGATGGCTGCTGGTACGGCTGCACGGTCTCTTGTGCCCATGCCGTCGATGGGTACGAGGTCAAGAGTGGGCCGTACAAGGGGCAAAAGGTGATCGTGGACAGTCCCGAGTACGAGACGTTGGCAGGCGTCGGTTCCAACTGTGGTATCTTTGACCCGGAGGCTATTCTGGAGATTGCTTTTTACTGTGACACCTATGGCATAGATACCATCTCCTTTGGCACGGCGATGGCCTTTGTGATGGAGTGCTACGAGGCCGGGGTGCTCGACAAGGAAAAGACCGGCGGGCTGGAACTGAACTTTGGCAACGCTGATGCGGCCCTCGCGGTGCTGCACCAGGTGGCCCGCGGCGAGGGGTTTGGTCTCATTTTTGGGCAGGGAATCCGCCGTATGAAGGCCTACTTTGTCGAGCATTTCGGCGCCGACCCGCAGTTTGTGCAGGACATTGGGATGGAATCCAAGGGGTTGGAATACTCAGAGTACATGACCAAAGAGTCGCTGGCGCAGCAGGGTGGCTACGGATTGACCAACAAGGGGCCACAGCACGACGAGGCGTGGCTCATCTTTATGGACATGGTGAGCAACGAGCTGCCCACCTTTGAGGACAAGGCCGAGGCTCTGCATTACTTCCCGATGTGGCGAACCTGGTTCGGGCTGTGTGGCTTTTGCAAACTGCCGTGGAACGACGTGGTCGATACCAAGAACAAGCTCACTGCCGAGCCGCAAAAGATCATGCACCACGTGGAGAACTATCGCCAGATCTTTGTGGGTGTCACCGGGATGGAGGTCACCTACGACGACATGATCACCCAGTCCGAGCGGGTCTATAACTTGCAGCGTGTCTTTAACATCCGCCTGGGCTATGGTCTGCGGGAACACGACTCTATTCCCTATCGCTCTGTCGGCCCGGTGACGGCGGAGGAGTATGAATCCCGCGCCGAGCGGTATGACCAACAGCTTCGTGAATGGCTGGGCCTGGACCCGACGACAATGTCTGTGGAGGACAAGATGGCGGCCCACCGCAAGTATCGCCAGGAGCGGTATGAAAAGCTCATTGATGCGGTCTACAAGCGGCGCGGTTGGACCAATGACGGTGTGCCCACGCTGGAAAAGCTGGCCGATCTGGGGATCAACTTCCCCGAAGTGGTCGCCGTCGTCAAGCGGCACCTGTGAGTGGCGAGATGACAGGCGTTTTCACATTGGCCTCTTGGCGTAGGTGATGATTCGGGTCAATAACCGTGACGAGATCGAGTGGCAGGAGGGTTTGACCGTCTCTGTGCTGTTGGAGCGGTTTCGCTACACCTATCCCCACATCATCGTTGTGTTGAACGGCGAGGTGCTGTCTGACGAGGAGTACGAGAGCCGGGTCATCCCCGACGGTGCCGACGTTCGTGTGATCCATCTGATCGCTGGAGGATAGGAACAAAAGGGGGCGGGAGATGGCTAGAGACGAGAAGGTGACGGCTGGGTTGTTATCCAGGCTTCCCCTCGCCTTTATCGGCGTGCTTGGATTGTGGCTCCTGGTGACCTGGTTTCTGTCTGCGCCGAGGTCGAGCGCATCCGGCTCTGCTCCGACGCCGCTGGCCTGGCAAAGCCCCATCGGCAGCCCGCAACTCTCGATCGCCAAGCGTGTCGATAACGACGCCCCCACGGTGGATGACCTGATCGAGTACACGGTCAGTTACTCGAACACCAACGCTGGCTCACAGGCTTTCAACGTGCGGCTGTACGACTTTCTGCCCGCGGGAGTACAGCTTGTCTCGACCAGCCCGGCCTATACCGATTTCTCGAACGGGGTCCTCCGCTTTGATGCCCCCTCGGTGGGTCCGGGGACGGGTGATGTGGACGTGACGGTGCAGGTGCGCGTGCTGGATGGGTACACGGAGCTTGTCAACTATGCCCTGGTGACGGCGGACTGTGTCACGCCGACGTATGTCTCCTTGCTGACCCCGGTGACCCAGCCGCCGCCTTCGGTCTCTGTGCTGCGCTTGGTGAAGGATGGTGACGCGGTCGCCCTGGTCGGCAGCGAGGTGGTCTATACTCTCTCCTGTGAGAACAGCAGCAGTGATGCACCGGCCGAGGCTGTGTCGGTGGTGGATGTCCTGCCGGCTGGAATGACATTGGTGGGGGCATCGCCGTGGCCGAATGTGATCGCTTCCCCCATGCTGCAATGGGATGTAGGGGACCTAGCGCCTGGCGGGACATGGCAGGCGGTCATCACGGCCACAGCACCCACGGCTGCTGGCGTGGTCACCAACACGGCGCTGGCGGGCGGTCAGCAGGCGGCGATGACACAGACGGTGTTGGCGACTCGGGTGTTTACTCAGGCGGCGATCCTGCATGTGACAAAGGGGGCCGCTGTCCAGGAGGTGGACGTGGGGGATGACCTGGCCTACACGATCCAATATTGGAACAGCGGCAACCTGACCGCCACGCAGGTCGTCCTGACCGACACTCTCCCCACCGACGTTGTGGTAAGCGGGGCGAGCCCGTTGTGGGCGGACAGCGGGCCTGGGTGGCTGGCCTGGGACATCGGTTCGTTGGGGCCGGGGATTTCGGGGACGGTCTTGGTCACGGTGACGGTGGGGGAGCCGGGGCACCGCACGCTGCACAACGTGGTCGATGTCGCTGGCTTGGACGGCTACCAGGCCCACGCGGAGCACACCATTCCGGTCCGTTTTATCGAGACCCGGTTGCCGCTCGTGTTGAGGTACTATTAAGGAGACAGGGAGAAGCAACGAGGCATGCCCGATATTCGCAGCGAGTTACTCCGTCTCTCGCGTATGCCTCCCTGGGGGCGGGTGCAGGGGGATGATTGGGATGCGCGCAGTGGCTTTATCTACCGCATCCGCTCGCTCGACGAGCTGCGCCGGGAGACAAAGCGGGTCGCTGCCGAGGCTCGCCTGCCGGAGAATGACTTTGCCCGCTATGTGATCCATCGCTGGTACAACTATCACACCCACCAGGTGGCCCTGGAGATTCTGTACGCCCAACCGGGTGTACGACGAGAGCAGAACCCCCGTCATCACACGATCGATCTCTATCTGAACTCTGTTCCCTTTGACCTGAAACTGACCCGTTTCCCGCGTGCTTACCCCTCCAGTCTTGCCTATGCCCGGGCCCACCCGCGCCACCTGATCTACTGGCTCTACCAGAACCAGTCGACGCAGGGCCGCTACCATACCGCCAACCGGCTCTTTATGCTGTTTCATCACGCGCGGGAACCGGAGCGAACCTGGGAGGTGCGGCGGATGTTTGACCTGGTGGAACGGGCCATCGTTGACTTTGCGCGCGCGCCAGCGTTGTTCCAGGTCGATGTCGAGGGGGGGCAGAGCCATTCCCTGGCAGGACTGATCCCGTGTATCTATGAGTAGGGTGTGCCCTATTCGTCTGGGGCGACGGGGATGGTGAAGGTGAAGGTCGTCCCCGCCCCAAGCTGGCTCTCTACCGCGATCTCGCCGCCTTGCAGCTCCACCAGGCTCTTGACGATGCATAGTCCCAGCCCTGTGCCTGGCATAGCGCGCACCGCCGGGTCTGGAGAGCGGAAGAATTTGCTAAAGAGGCGCGCCTGGTCCTCTGATGAGATGCCAATCCCTGTGTCGGAGACGGCACAGTGGACGAATTCCCCTTCCTGCCACGCTCGCACCTGAATGTGTCCGCCCTCGGGGGTGTACTTGCTGGCGTTGCTGAGCAGGTTGGTTATGACCTGTGTCAGACGTGTCGGGTCGGCATAGACCAGTGGTAACCCTTCCACACCGTCCACGGTCATGTGCTGCGACCGGCTTTTCATCTGTGCCTGCGTTGCCTGGACGCTGTTCTCCAGAGCCTCGATCAACTTGGTCGGCTGTATCTCTAGCCGCAATTGGCCTGTCTCTATGCGGGAGACGTCCTGCAGGTCAGAGACCAGGACCCGCATACGGCCCACGTTGGCGCTGATAGTTCGCAGAAACTCGGTTTGCTCTGGCGTCAGAGGGCCAAGGACCCCCTTGGTCAGCAGGTCGGCATACCCCTGGATGGAGGTCATCGGCGTGCGCAGCTCGTGGGCTACCAGGGAGACGAACTCGGATTTGGCCTGGTTAGCGCGGCGGACCTGCTCGTAGAGGCGGGCGTTCTCGATGGCGATGGCGGCGTGGTCAGTCAGGCGGCTGGCAAACTCGACCCGCTGGGGGTCAAAAGTCCCCCCGTTCTCGTGGCGCAGGTCCAGCAGTCCTACCAGCCGCTCCTTGCAATGGACGGGGAGCAGCATGCGCTTCCCGCCGATGATGACCGGATCGCGGTTGCGCGCTGCCAGTTGGACCAGCTCCGGTTCGGGTGCGTCGTGTTGGGTGTCATTATCCGTGTGGGCCATCGTGCTGATTGTGCCCGTCTCGTCCAGGACCGACAGCGTGCCCGACTGGGCCCCGGTGGCTTTGAGCGCCCAGGATAGAGTGAGGTCGAGCACGCGCTCTAGGTCCAGGCTGGCGTTCAGTTCCTGGTCGACAAGTTGCAGGGTCGTCAGCTCCTCCACGCGCGCGGCGAGAGCCTGGTCGGTCATTGTGTAGAGATTGGCGTTCTCAATGGCGATGGCGGCCTGGTTGGCGAAAGCCGTCAGCAAGGGGAGGTCCTGGTCGGAGAAAACCCCCTCGCGCATGCGGTTGTCCAGATAGAGCGCGCCGATCACCTTTTGGCGGGCGTGGAGGGGGATACAGGCGATGGAGCGCAATTGGTAGCCGATGACGCTCTCCTGAGCGGAGAAGCGATGGTCGAGCTGGGCGTTGGTGGTCAGTACCGGCTGTCCGCTTTCCACCGCGTTCTGCAAGACGGTGTGGCTGAGCTCCAGGTCGTGGGGGTCGCCAAAGTTCCGCGCCACGCGGACCTCTAGCTCTCCCTCCTCATTGAGCAGCATCAGGCAGCCCCGTTCTGCTCCGGTGAGGTGGATGAGGGCGTCCATCACCAGGTCTAGCGTCTCGTTCAGGTTGAGGGAGGAATTGATCGCCCGGCTGATCTCGTAGAGGGTCGCCAGTTCGATCCCCTGGGCCGCCTCCACCGAGAGGTCCAACACCAGCCGTCGCCATTCCTGGATGCGTGCGACCAGTTGTTCGGGGGGGAGGTTCGGTTGATACTGGAGAGCGTGCAACACGGCTCGCATGCTCTCCAGCAAGGCCGCTGTCGTGCTCCCGCCCTTGCCCGTTCCGGTACCGTTTATCGCTCTCACTCCTGTTCGTCCCACTTCCACCACCAATAAACCAATCCTTTCCACTGCCCCCATCGTTCGAAAGCGGCGTATACTTCGTCGCGGCCGATCTGTCGTCCGCCGTACCACTCTTGGGCGACCAGTTTGCGCGCCCACGAATCCATAGGGACATAGTCGTAGCGGCCCAGGAGCATCATCAACGACGCGGCGGCGTATTCTCCCACCCCCTTGATGTTCATCAGGGTACGGCGCAGTTCCTCCGGCGCGAGTTCCTTGTTATCCTTGAGCTTTTCCAGGTCCAGCTCGCACTGGTGACGGATCTCCGTGGCCTGGACGCG
>JAOZPF010000190.1 GCA_029932895.1 Anaerolineae bacterium
CTACGACTCCCTCACCAGCACCTTTTTCAGCCCGGCAAAGAGGCTCCGCCCCCGCCGACGCTTTTCGGCCAGGTAGGGCAGGAAGTTGGCCGCCAGCTCGCGCACCGACTCCCCCAGCGGTCCCTCGTCGGTCAGGACGAAGGGGGTGTGAGTGTTGATCGCCGTCTCTGCCACCACCGCGTCGTGGGGGATGGTGACCAGGCGGGGCAGCCCCACCTCCTGGATGATCTCTTTCTCGGAGAGGCCGAACTCGGCGGAGTAGCGGGTGATGACCAGCTTGAACTTGCCGAGGTCCCCCAGGCGGTGCTTCAGGGGCGGCATGGCGTTGGCCGCGTCCACCACCGCTGTCCAGGTGGGGGGGACGGTGACCAGCACCTCGTTGGCCGCCTCCAGTGCCGCGCGGTGCAGGGGGCGGGTGAAATCCTGCCCCACGTCGATGATGACAAAGGCATACATCTGGCGCATCACCTCGATGATCCGCCGTCCCATCTGGTAGATCATCTGCCGGTTGTCGAACTCCCGCGCGTCGGCCTGATGGGGGGCGTAGAGGCCGGGCAGGAGGTCGAGCTGCGAGTCCTCCCCCCAGCGGGCGGTATAGTTACGCAGCAGGACGGGCGTGATCGCCCCCTCCCCCTGCTGCCCCCAGCGGGAGGCGGTCCAGGTGACCAGGTCGAACAGCCCGCGCTCCAGGAGCGGCCAGCCGTGGCGGGCGGCATAGTCGGGGTTGGCGGTAAAGCCGAGCATCGTGTGGGCGTCCCCCTTGGCCATATCGAAATCGAGGAGGCAGGTGGGCTGGTTGCCCAATGCGGCGTGGGAGAGGGCCACCGCCAGGTTGACCGCCAGGGTGGTGCGGGTGGAGCCGCCCCCCTTGGGCACCCAGATGGTGATCACCTTCTCCTGCCAGGCTTGCAGCCGGGAGGAGGGGACGGCGCGGGTCTTGACCTGCCCCTGCTGCCGCTCTTTGTGCGCCTCGTCCACCGCCTGGCGCAGCATCACCACCACCTTGTTTCCCTGCGTCTCGTCCAGGGGCAGGGTGACGAACCCCTTGGCCCCGGCGGAGACCATCGCCCGCCCGTCGTCGGAGGTGGCCTCGACCAGGCCGACGGTGGGGATGGGCCGCTCCACGTGGAGCAGGAGGTCGAGGATCATCTGGTGGCGGTAGCCGGTCACCTGGGGGCACAGCAGCACCGCGTCCGCCTCCAGGTTGACGGCATCGTCAAAGACGCGCTGGGCGTCCTGGACGGCGGAGAGGATGGTGATCCCCGTGTCCCGCAGGTACCCCTCCAGCGCCTGTACGTCGGCATAGTTGTAGAAGCCGACGACGATGTTCAGTGGTTGGTCGCTCATCATTCCCCCTTTGCGGTTTCAGGTTATCGGGTTTCAGGTTTCAGGTTGCCGGGTTTCGGGTTCGCTCCCGTAACCTGTAACCCGCAACCAGTAACCTGCAACAAGACCCCCCATCATTCCCCCCGCAGCTCCTCATCCGGCCTTCCCTGGAAGAAGAGGCGCTCGAAATCCTGCCAGGTAAAGCCCTCGCTCTGGCCGCCGATGGGCCGGGCGTGGGCGGGGAGGTTCAGGCCGCCGTTGTGCAGGGCAAAGCTCAACACCTCCGCCTGCTCGCGGTCCACCTCCAGGTAGAGGCGGACGATCTCCCCCTCCACCGTCTGCCGGGTGGTCTCCTCCGTCCCCATCCCGTAGCTGGCCGAGGCGGAGCGGACCTGCTCCCGCTCCACCCGCAGCACCTGCACGTCGGGCAGGACCACCTTGGCCAGCGGCAGTTGCAGCGTGGTGGTGTGGGAGAGGAGGTCGCCGGGGCAGATGGTGGTGGTCTCGGTCACCGGCTGGCGGCAGAACGCGCTTGCCGGTCCCTCGTACTCCCACGTCTCGATGTGGCTCATCTCCTGCGCTGCCACCCGGCCCAGGGTAAAGATGACGTCGACGTAATCCCCGGCCACGATGCGGTCCCCCGCCTCATCCGCGCTCACCGGCAGCGGGTAGACCAGGTGGGTGGGGTCGGAGAGGGCCAGCGTCAGGTGGCTCTCCCGCTCCGGGTCCACCTGGGCCCACAGCAGCGGCGCACCGGCGTGAATCATCTCCAGCGTCTCGTGGTCCACCACCTCACCGAACCGGTCGGCGGTCACGTAGGCGTCCAGCGTGGCCTGGCCCAGCCCCCGCACCTCCTCCAGGTGGAACAGGCGTGGGGAGAGGGGAGTGCGGGGCGGGATGTCCGCGATGGCCACCGGCAGTTGCACCGGAGTGCCCCGGCCCAGGCGGATGATCATAAACACCGCCACCGCCACCAGCAGCGCCCCAACGACACCCACGATCAGCAGGGGAAGTCGAAACCGTTTCATCGCGTCACCTCCAGCTCTATGGCATACCGTTCTCTCAATGCGGCGTTGCGGGCCGAGGCAGCCTGGATGTCCACCAGGGCCGTGCCGTCGCCCGCCGCGTACCGCTCCAGCGCGTCGGCCAGGTCGTCCAACACCCCGGCCAGGGAGCCTCCGCCCTCTGTCGCTGCGGCCTGGTCGGCCAGGGTGCGGACCTGCCGCGCTGTGTCCTGTGCCCTCTGTGGCCGCTCCTCCCTCTCCACCAATGCCAGCGCGCCGGTGAGGCCCGCCCCCTGTGCGGAGAGAACCGCCAGGCGTGCATAGTCCCCCGCTACTTGAGGCCTTGCCAGCGGCGAAAGCGCCGACAAGACTATGGTTTCAGGTTCCGGGTTATGAGGTTCCAGGTCGATCAGAATCCGAAACCCAGAACCTGAAACCTTCAACCCCAACAATACTGCCAGCAGCGCCAGCAGCCAGGGGAGGACGGCTACAACGAGGCTGCTCCGCCGCTTTCTCATCGCTCTTTCACCACCACCAGCGACCAGGTGGCGGTGCGGGGCACGGCGGGGATGACCTCGTTGGCCCCGCGCAGGAACTTTTCCGCCAGGTGCTGCCACACCAGCCCCGCCTCGACGGGGGAGGGGAGCGGGAGCGGTCTGACCCGCTTGCGCAGCAGCCCCACGGTTTGCAGCGCCCGCACGTCGGTGGTAAAGACGTAGCGTGTCCCCTCCTTGTCGGTCACCGTGAAGTAGGGGGCCGGTTTGCCGGAGACGCGGGGCGGCACGTCGGGGTCGATCTGCACCGGTCGCTTGAGGGTGTCGGCGGCGGTCTGGCTCACCACCCGCAGCCAGGCGTCCTGTGCCACCAGCAGCGCCTCCACCTCCCGGCGGCGCTCCTCCAGGCGGGTCATCTCGCTCTCGGCGATCATCCGCTGCTTCATCTGCAGGTCGCGCCCGGTGTAGTGGACGAAGCGGGTCACCAGCCAGGCCAGCCCCGCCGCCAGGCCGACGAGCAGCGCCCCGCCAACGGGCAGCGCCCACGGGGGCAGGGCCGCCACCCACTCCTCTGTCTGAGCCAACAGGCCATCGCTCTCCTGCTGCTGTTCCCCGCCCCAGGCCACCGTGACCGTGGGGGTGGGGGTAGGGGTAGTGGTAGCGGTGGGGGTAAAGGTAGCGGTGACGGTGAGAGCAGAGGTGGGTGTCGGTACGGCGGTCGCTGCCTGGATGGGAGCCCCGCTCCCCTGTTGGGTGGGCGCAGCGGTGGGGACGGCCGTCGCTGTGGCCGTCGGCGGAGGGGGGCTGGTGGGGCGGGGGCGGGGCGTGTTCGTCGGTGGGACTGGCGTATTGGTTGGCGGAACCGGCGTTGGCGGGACCGGCGTGGGTGTCGGTGGCGGCGGCGGCTTGGTCGTCGGTGTGGGCGGCAACGGCGTGTTGGTCGGTGTGGGCGTGTTGGTTGGCGGCGGCGGAGGTGTCGGCGTGGGCGGCGCGGTCGGCTTGGCCGGAACCATCGCCCGCACCGGCCCGCCCCCGACCAGGGCCATCAATCCCAGCAGCAGGACCGCCAACAACAGCAGCTTCTTCACCTGCTCACCTCGCCACCCGCAGCGTGTAGCCCGTCCCCGGCCCGTAGACGCTCCAGTCGTAATGGCGCACCTGGACGTGGTACTGCCCGGCGGCAGGGGCCTGAAAGGCTAGACAAGAGCCGGAGGCGGGGTCGTCCGCTACGCAGTCGTCGTTCTCCGCCAGCAGCCCGCCGCAGCCGGGGCCGTACACCGCCAGCACCGTGTCTGCCAGCGGCCCCAGGTCGAAGGTGCGGACCGTGTAGGTCACCCCCGCCTGTCCGGTGAACTCGTACCAGTCGTTGTCGTTGGCGTGGTCGAAATCCTCGCTGTAGCTCTGGCCCACCTGGATACCCAGGCCGGGGCAGGAGTCGGGTGCTTCCTCCACCTCGACCAGGGCGGAGTAGTTGCTCATCACCAGCGGCAGGAACGTGTGCCGCGGGATGAAGACCGTGTCGGTCACCGCAGCCGCACCGCAGAGGTTCCCCGTGGCGGTGAGCACCGTCGTCACCGGTCCGGTATTCGCCCCCGGCTGCACCTCCACCGTCAGGCCGACCGTGGCCCGGGCGAAGGGCGGCACGGTCAGTGTGGAGGGGAGGGTCAGGGACAACCCCGCCGCCGGTGCAGCGGTCAGGGTAAAGGTCTGGGTGTAGTTCACCTCGTTCTCCAGCGTGTGGGTGTAGACGAGTGCCCGGCCGGGCAGTGCTATCCCCTCCCGGTGGGGGGCCAGGATCACGGTCCCGCTCAGCCCCACTGTGGTGATCTGCTGGGCGACGGCGCAGGTGGCGGGGTGACCCCGCGAGGTGGCGGTCAGTACGCCGGTCTGCACCGTGCCGGAGAGAGTGGTGGTCGGGACGGTCACCTGCACGCCAACGTCGCTTACTGTGTCCGCCAAAACGGTGATAGGAGAAGTGGTCAGAAGGCCCCCCCAGCCTGGCGACAGAGTGAGGGAGTAACTGTCATCAACGTTGCTGTGATTCCCCAGCTTGTACCAATAGGTATACGCACGGCCGGGCAGAACAACGTGACCGCTTTGGCCGGGGGATAGAGCAACGCGCCAATAAACGTACTCATCAGCGCCGAGATCGAAGCCCTTGTTTGTTGGACGCGGCTCTCCGTCCAGGTCGTTGTCTATCCCAACGTCAATTGCCCGGTCGACAGCAGCCGACGCGGGGCCAATGTGATAGCCATCGGCAGCGAAGTCCGGGTCGCCGGTGTATTCGTGGGAGATGAAGAAATTACTGTTGCCGCCAATGGAAAAGTAGTCTTGTCTGTTACCGTGCCACAGCACACCGTCAACCGTGACAGTAAGCCCGGTTGTCTTGAGAATGCCAGTTGTCTGTGTAGCAACGATAACATTGTAGATGGTGGCTTGAGAAGCGCCGTGAATATGAACGCCTACATCATTGTAGGTAACGGTTGCATACGTCACCGCTGCTGTAGCATGGCCGGAAAAAGCAATCCCGTCGTTAGTGTTACCGATGGCGACGACGTTGACCAGTGTGGCGTCGCTATCAACCAGGCTGAAGCCCGTGTCGCTGCTAGAGGCAACGATGCGGGTGAGGGTCACAGTAGAAGAAGTGGCAAGGATACCATCGACGGCCCCGGTGACGTGGAAGCCGTCGAGAGTAGCACTGGTGGCGGTGATGACGATGCCGTTCCCGGTCTGGCCGTCCAGCAGGGTGATGTTGACCTCCGGGTGGGAGGTCTGCCAATCGTCCGTCGCGTACCCGCCGCGCAGGGTGATAGTCTTGCTGATGTAGACGACGCAAGAATAATAGCTGTTGGAATGGGTGTAGGTACCTGCGGCCACCCTGATCTCGTCCCCCTCATTGGCGGCGTCCACCGCCGCCTGGATGGTAGTGTAGCAGGGCGTAGCCCCGCCGCAGTCGCCGCCGGGGGCGACGTAGCGGGTGGTCGCGCCGGGTCCGGCCTCCGCCAGCCCCGCCAGCAGCAGGAGCAGCAGGGTCAGGCCCAGGA
>JAOZPF010000191.1 GCA_029932895.1 Anaerolineae bacterium
AGGATCGCCCGGCCTGGGAGATGGACGACCCCTTCACCCCGGATCGCACCCGTCCGCACGGCTATCTGGACTATCTCACCTGGCAGAACCGGCGCATCCTGCTACTGCCGGAAAGTGCGGACAATGGCGTCGTTGTGCGGCAAATGACCGAAGCACCAGCCCTGCGCCTGGACGCCGACGTGCTGGACCCCATGACGCACTATCGCCGAGACGAGCGACGCGGCCTGTTGCCCCTGGCCTTCACCGAGCGACGCGCCCTGTGGCGCGACAGCGCGGCCCTCTTTCGCCTGCAAGACCCCGGCTTTCGCCCGCCTCGAACTTTCCGCTGGCTGGCTGAACTGGTGTACGAAGGAATGCTGAACGAGTCGCAGACCCGCCGCTACCTGGCGCTGGGCATGTCCAAAAAGCAGGCCAAGGTCAATTTCTACCGGAGCGAGCACATGCCGCTGCCCCTGGCCTACTTGAAAAAGCAAGCACTGGTAGATGCCCTGGAGACGGCCCTGCACATGGCCGAAAGCACCGCCCGCCAGCTCTGGGGCGCGACGCGCACCCTGGCGACCTTTATCCTCTCGCCAGAAGCCGACGCCGAAGGTGCGCGCCGGCCGGCCCGCGAAGACCTGGACAGCTTGACCCAGCAATGGGCCGTCGAGCGGGGCTATTGGTCGCGGCTGGAAATCCCCTTCCGCCGGACGATGGTGGCTCTGCCTCAAAACCCGGATAAAACGCTGACCGCTTGGCGCAAAACGCTGCTGAAAACCGTCTGGCGAGCTTTTGACCAAGTGACCGGCAACCTGGGCCACGATCCGCGTACCCTCAAAGCAATGGTACATGCCCGCGAGCAACTGGCTGCTGGTCTGGGCAAAGCTCTGCCTGCCTCGTAGCGTGAGGGACTCTCGCGCCCAACACGACATGCAAGGAGGTCTTAATGGAAAGAGAAAACCACCCATTTGTCGAGTACCTGGAAAGCCTGCGCGACGACCGCGCTGCCCTGGCCGCCCTGCGACGCGGCCTGGGTCAACCGCCCGGCACCGTCGCCAGCATGTATCCCTACGTCGTCCGCTGGTTGGGGGATGACACGCCGCCCTGGCAGGAAGCCGCCTACTACCTGATCGCCGCCCTCTTTGCCTACCACCCGGCGGAAGGCGGCACGGGCAACATGGGGCACCACTTTGCCCGCGTTCGCGACCCGAAAGGAGACAACACCGCCATCGAGCGGCGCTTCACCGCCCTGCTGGCCGCCCACCCCGACGACCTGGACTTCTACCTGCGCCAGGCGGTCAGCTTCCTCAAATCCAAAGAAGTGCCAGTCAACTGGCACCAACTGCTATCCGATGTGCTGGCCTGGAGCCACCCGGACCGCTACGTGCAGAAGCAGTGGGCCAACGCCTTCTGGGGCAGGGCAAGGTCCGACGCAGAAGCAATGCAGTCTGAGCAAGGTACATCGTGAACCCCCATGTCTCGTGGAGGTGGACCGTTCTGGATCATGTGCAATTCGACGAACATGTTGCATTCCCCACACAATTGGGGGTATCACACAGTAACGAAGTATACCCTGTAAGAAGAAAGGAGACGAAGAATGTTTATCGAGGTACATGCCATTCAAAATTTCGCACCAGCCAACCTGAACCGGGACGACACCAACAACCCAAAAGACTGCGAGTTCGGCGGCTATCGCCGCGCCCGCATCTCATCTCAGTGCATCAAGCGTGCCATCCGCACCTCGCCAGTCTTTGCCGAAACCACCGGCGTGGATGTGGGCATGCGAACCAAGTGGCTGGTAGACCTGCTGCGCAAGCGACTCGTCGAAGCTGGCAAGGGGAAAGAGGAAGCTACGGAGATCCTAACCGCCTTCGTCCCCAAGTTCGTCAGCAAACTGGAAAAAAACAGCGAGAAGACTGCCGTCTTGCTCTACCTGGGCCAGGCCGAGATTGAGAGCATCGTGCAAGCCCTGCTCGACAACTGGCAGAGTCTGCCCCAGGACACTGACAAGCTGGCCAAGACCCTCGTCAAGGCCCACAAAGGCCGGACCAGCGCCCCTGACATCGCCCTCTTTGGCCGCATGTTGGCCGAAAAACCGGAGCTGGGCCTGGAGGCTGCCTGCCAGGTGGCCCACGCCATCTCCACCCACCGCGTGACAATGGAGATGGACTTTTACACCGCCGTGGACGACCTCAACCCCGAGGACACCGCTGGCGCGGGCATGATGGGCTTTACCGGCTTTGACAGCGCTTGCTTCTATCGCTACGCCCGCATTGACTGGAAACAACTGGTGGACAATCTCAACGGCGACACTGACCTGGCCCGCCGCACCGTGGAGGGCTTTCTCCGCGCCGCTATCGCTGCTGTGCCCACCGGCAAGCAAAACGCCTTCGCCGCTAACAACCCGCCCAGCTTTGTCCTGGCCGTCGTGCGCCAGGATGGCATGGGCTGGTCATTGGCCAACGCCTTCGAACGGCCCATCCGCCCGCGCGGTGACGATGGCCTGGTAACCCCCTCGGTGGCCGCACTGGACACCTACTGGGGTCGTCTCTGCCAGGTCTACGGCACCGATACCCTGATCCGCACCGCTGCCCTGGCGCTGGACCCCGGCCTGCCGCTGGAATCCCTCAAGGAGGCACAAGTCGAAAACCTGGAGACGTGGGTCGAAGCCGTGACCGAAGCGCTACCGGCGTAGGAGGAAGACCGATGAACGTCTTGCTGTTGCGCCTGGCCGGACCGATGCAATCGTGGGGCGTACAGAGCCGCTTCACCGTGCGCGACACTGGCCTGGAACCTTCTAAAAGCGGCGTCGTGGGCCTGCTCTGTGCTGCCCTGGGCCGCCGTCGCCCCAAGCCGGTGGATGACCTGGCCGCCCTCAAGATGGGCGTCCGCGTGGACCAGGAGGGCACGATGGCCCGCGATTACCACACCGCCGGTAAGGGCGGCATCCTCAAGGCCAGCGGCCAGGTAGAGAAAAAGAACCTGGTTGTCTCCACCCGCTACTACCTGGCCGACGCCCGTTTCCTGGTCGGCCTGGAGGGGGACGACCTCGACCTGCTGGCCCGGCTCCACGCCGCGCTGCGCGATCCTCACTGGCCTCTCTACCTGGGGCGCAAGGCCTTCGTGCCCGGCGAACCGGTCTGGTTGGAGGATGGCCTGCTTTCCGATGCCGATCTGCGTACCGTGCTGGAAGCCTACCCCTGGCTGGGCTGCGATCCGAAAAAACGCCCCGCCCAGGTGCGACTGGTGATAGAGGACCCGAACGGCACGGAGGTGCGCCCTGACCAGCCCCTTTCCTTTGCCGAACGACGCTTTGCGCCGCGCCAAGTTACTACCACCTTCACGGATGCGCCGCCGATAAGACAGGAGGTTGACACATGTACCTCTCTCGACTGATCCTCAACCCCCGCAGCCGCCGCGTGCAACGCGAACTCGCCGATCCCTACCAGATGCACAAAACCCTGATGCGCAGCTTTCCCGACGACCTGGACCGCGAGCGGGATCGCGTCCTGTTCCGCGTGGATACCGACCCGTGCTCCGGCATCCCCGTCGTCCTCCTGCAATCCACCCTCGAACCCCGCTGGGACTGGCTCGCAGACGACGGCGCACGGGGCTACCTGTTGCCGGGACACCTGCTCCCGCCGGGCGTGGAGGAGAACCCGGCGGTTAAATCTTTCGACCTCAACCTCGCCCCCGGCCAGGTGCTGGCCTTCCGCCTGCGGGCCAACCCCACCGTCAAGCGCAAATTCGACGATGGCACACACAAACGGGTGGGCCTCTACCGCGAGGAAGAGCAGATAAAGTGGCTGGAGCGCAAGGCAGAGCAAGGTGGTTTTCGAATACTCTCCGTGCGCACCGGTAACCAGCACATCGTCGGCGGGCGGATTCATCACGACAAGACCACCCACAAACTGCGCCTGCTCTCTGTCCAGTTCGATGGTCTGTTGCAGGTCACCGATCCCCACTGGTTGCGGGAGACCGTCCGCCGGGGGGTGGGCAGTGGCAAAGGATTAGGATTTGGTTTGCTTTCCTTAGCCAGTCCACCTGGCTGATGTGATTGTTTTCCCCACGCAAGTGGGGGTGGACCGAGCGGGACCGCGACCCGCTCTTGGATAGCGTACAGACCCGGGTGTGTACCTTAAAAATCACATGGGAGGTACGACAATGCGTGACCTGCACGAACTACCCAAGTTGCGCGATGGGCTGAGCTACCTTTACCTGGAACGCGGTCGCGTCGAGCAAAAGTACAAAGCGGTCGAATTCGTCAACAAAGAAGGCCGCACCATGATCCCCGCCGCAGCGCTGGCAGTGCTGATGCTGGGCCCTGGCACCGTCATCACCCACGCTGCCGTCAAAGCCCTGGCCGACAATGGTTGCCTGGTCGTCTGGTGTGGCGAGGACGGCACACGTTGCTATGCCCAGGGCGGCGGTGAGACGCGCAGAGCCTATCACCTGCTGAAACAGGCTGAATTGGCCAGCGATCCCCAAAAACGGTTGCAGGTCGTGTTGCGCATGTATCGTCACCGATTTGGACAACAACTGCAGCCGGGACTGAGCCTGGAGCAGATTCGCGGGTTGGAGGGCATGCGTGTGCGGCGGGCCTACACCGAAGCCAGCCGCACCTACGGCGTGCCGTGGCACGGGCGGCGCTACGACCGGCAAAACTGGAACAGTGGCGATCCGGTCAACCGTGCACTCTCGGCGGCCAACGCCCTGCTCAACGGCCTGTGCCACGCGGCCATCGTCTCCGGCGGCTACTCGCCCGCCCTGGGCTTCATCCACACCGGCAAGCAGCTTTCCTTCGTCTACGACATCGCCGACCTGTACAAGGTGGAGGTCACCATCCCCCTGGCTTTCCGGATCGTAGCCCAGTCCACGGAAAATTTACACGCCCGCGTCCGTCAGGCCTGCCGGGAGGCATTCAAAGCACATCGCCTGCTCAAGCGCATCCTGCCGGACATAGAGAACCTGCTGGACCTCTCGGCCGAGGTGCTGACCGCCGGGCAGGAGGCCGACAGCGACTCAGGCCGGCCCGAGCCCCTGTGGACGCCGCCGGAGCACGCGGCCCGAACGGCCACACCCGCAGACGTTGTGGACAGCGAGGCGCGCCGTCGGCGCCGCCAACGCGCCCAAGAGGGCCTGCGCAGTGGCTGGATGGTACGCCCGTGTGCGCCCGGCGTGTGGAACGTCGTCACTCGCGCCGGCAGCCCAGGTTATACCATCCGCCGGATCGAAGGGGGCTGGCAGTGTGATTGTCCCGATTTTGCCCAAAATGGGTTGGGCATGTGCAAACACACAGCGGCGGTCGAGATGACACAGAGTCGCGAAACGTGATCCCAGGTTATTGTCCCCACGCACGTGGGGGTGAACCGAATCCGAGCGAGGTGCGTGATGGTCGTGATGATATTAGAAAAAGTACCCGCCTCCCTGCGCGGCGAACTGACTCGCTGGCTGATTGAACCCCATACCGGTGTTTTCGTTGGCCACATCAACGCCATGGTGCGCGATCGGCTATGGGACAAGTGCTGCCAGGCCAAACGTGCCGGCGGCGTCGTCCAGGCATGGTCCACCAACACCGAGCAGCGATTTCAGATACGTATGGCTGGCACGACGAAACGAACCGTAGTAGACTTTGACGGTCTGCAATTGATCTGCCTGCCGCCGGATGATTCCTGAGCTGGAATGTTCTCCTTACGCACGTTAGCTTGAATCGCTAAAAGAAATTGGCAAGTGAAATTTCTAGAGTTTTCCCCACGCGCGTGGGGGTGGACCGGTTTTGGTTGTATCCATGATTCGCTCCTACAAGTTTTCCCCACGCGCGTGGGGGTGGACCGTACTCGGACAACTCAAAGCCCGCGTCTACCCAGTTTTCCCCACGCGCGTG
>JAOZPF010000192.1 GCA_029932895.1 Anaerolineae bacterium
TGGGACGATTTGGATGACGCAACCGGTGATGTCTATACCGCTACCTTTGGCACAGCACCGCACCGGCAGTTCGTCGTCGAATGGTCGAATCGGCCGCACTATAATGGGGTGGGTGACGCCACCTTGGAGGTTGTCTTTGAGGAGGGGAGCAATGAACTCTACTTCCTCTATGACGACGTCGTGTTTGGCGATCCGTCCTATGACTATGGCGCTAGCGCCACGGTTGGTGTGCGCAGTACCGATACCGATGGTTATTTCACGCAATACTCGTACAACTCGCCATCGCTGCGTGATAACTATCTCATCCACTTGGTGCCCAACGGCACTACTTCCTACACCATCGCCTACGCTGGGCCGCTTTGCCATGAGCAGCACTTTGGCACCCACGTCATCACCCTGACGCTGCGGGCACTGAACGCCGGGGTGCTGACCAACACGGCCAGTGTGCATACCAATGACCACACATGTTACATAGACGGCCCGGTCACTGTCTCCGGTGCTATCCCCACCTGGGACAAGGATGTCTGGATCAATGGCGTCGGCCCGCAAAACTACCTGAACTCGCCCTTTATCGTTCGCGAAGGGGATGAGGTCGCGATAGTGGATCGGGTCTCTGTGCAATCCGACAACCCGGTGACATACACGCTGGGTGAGGATTATCCCGATGTGTTCCGCCTCGTCGGTCTGGATACCACGTTCGGCACGGTGACGACGAGCACCAACTTTGTCGCTTGGAACGTCACCAACGGCATCACGAACACGTTCCTCGTCCTGACCAAGACCTTTATCGTCGAGAGAGGGTATGACTGGATGTACGTGATGACCGAGACGCTGGACGTGGTAGATGATGGCGTGCCGGAGACGCGCATCGTCGAGTTCGAAATCCCCGCCCTGGTTTCCAAGGACGGCCCGGTCGATCCCGGGAGCGGTGACGTGGTCTCTTACACCATCGTCATCCAGGCACCAGACCCGATGTACCCGCTGTTCCACTCGGTGCTCATGACCGATGTGCTGCCGGCGGGTGTCTCCTATGCTGGCTCACTGACGGCAACGTTCGGCAATGTCTGGTACGATGTCGGGGACAATGCCGTCTACTGGAACAATGGCCTGACAGCCTCCAGAGCACCGATACCGGCAGGGCCGGCCGCTCCATCGTCTGCCGGGCAGCGCACAAACGCTGCTCTGACCAGCTTTGTGGAGACAGGCGGGGTGACGGTGCATCCGCACACGTCGCTGCGCCCGGAGGCCGTGCTGTGGGATCAGCCGATCAGCGCGGTGGACACGAACGCCTATGCTGACCAGGATTTCTTGAGCGCCGTCAACGATGGCTATGACATCTTTATCGCCGACGACTTTGTCAACCCCGACCCCTGGGATATCGAGACCATCTATGTGCCCGGCAATACCTGGAACCCTGGCTGTGACCTGTCCTGTGCGGACGAGCTGAACTGGGAGATCTATGTCGACGACGGTGGTGTGCCGGACGGCGACCCCTGGAGCGGCGGAGCGGTGTGGTCGGTCAGTCTGCCGCCCACCGACACGCAGGTTGCTCTCGGCCCCGGACTCAGTGGCTATCAGACGAACGTCACTTTGACGCTGGACTCGCCAGCGCCGATACCTCCGGGACACTGGTGGCTGAGTTTCTACCCCAGTATGGCCTTTGCCAGTTGCTGCCAGTACGGTCGGCACTTGGCTGATACGACGAACGAGGATGATGCCGTAGTCATCAACCCCGGCGGCGGCTTTGGCTTCCCCTCTACCTGGACGCCGATAACCGATGCCAGCACGTGGGGACTCACTCAACAGGATATGGCCTTCCGTCTGGAGGGTGGGCCCGGGGCGGCCGCCTCTGATGTCGTCACCATCACCTTTGACATCACTGTCACGGGATCGGGTACGATCACCAACACCGCTCAGGTGGTGTATGACGCTATCCAGCTCGAGGCCGATTACGCTTTCACCGTTGGCGGAGCCAACATCTACCTCCCGCTGGTGATGCGTAACTACTAGGCGTTTCTGAAACGCCGCTAAAAAAAGCGCCCGGCTGAACAGCCGGGCGCTTTTGATTTGGCTTCTACACTCTGCTCACGTGCTTGCTATGGGCTACAGGTTGTCAGCGTCGGGCCCAACTGGCTCAGGAACTCGTGTTCTTGGGAGATGGAGCGGAGTGGGTTTGGAACTTGGTGGCAGAACATTACCCAGAAGCGACACAAATTGTGGATTGGTTCCATGCTACCGAGTACATCACGCCAGTGGCAAACGGAGCATTTGCCGACCAAGACCAACGTCAAACTTGGATTCGCCAAGTACGTACTGATTTGTGGGAGGGCAATATCGTCACTCAGCGTCTCAAGGTGTCGGGTGCTATTTGGGATTTGGACAATTGCATCAAGACAGCAAAGGCTAGATCTGCTTTGTTGAGCAACCAATGGGCTACCACCGCCGCTCGGCGCGAGCACCTACCCTTGACCGCCTGACAACAGATCGTTCGTGCACCCGGTGCTCACGCCTCATTTGCCTTTCCCGGCTGCTGGGGATAGAATGGGGAGTGCCGGCGAATGGTCGTGCCACGCCGGAAACACACCACGGAGGTAAGGCTTATGGAGGAACTGGAACGCTTGATCCTAGAAGAGGGCCGCGATCTGGGGAACGGCATTCTCAAAGTGGACGGGTTCATCAATCACCAGATCAACCCGCTGCTGATGCGGCGCGCTGGCGAGGAGCTGGCGCGCCGTTTTGTTAACGCTGGGGTGACCAAAATCCTCACCGCCGAGATCTCGGGCATCGCCCCGGCGCTGACCACCGGCATGCAGTTGGATGTCCCGGTCGTCTATGCCCGGAAGCACAAGCCGGTCACGATGATGGAGCCGGTCTATGTGGAGAGTGCCCCCTCCCATACCAAGGGGTTGGAGGTACTGTTGATGGCCTCGCCGGAATACCTGCGCGCTGGTGATCGCATTCTCATCATTGACGATTTTCTTGCCTCTGGGCAGACCATCGCCGCCCTGGTCCGGCTGGCGCACAAGGCGGGGGCGGAGCTGGTCGGCATCGGCGTCCTCATCGAGAAATCGTTCGAGGGAGGGCGGGAGGCGCTGGCCCACCTGGGCGTGCCGATCGAATCGCTAGCCACGATCGCCGAGATGCAGGATGGGCAGATTCGGTTGGCTGGTTGACGATGCACGACGCCATCGCTATTCTCGATTTTGGCTCCCAGACCACGCAGCTTGTCGCCCGGCGAATACGGGAGGCCCATGTCTATTGTGAACTCTTCCCGTGGAACACGCCGGCGGAACGGGTGCTGTCCTTGTCGCCCAGGGGGTTCATCCTTTCCGGCGGCCCCGCCTCCGTCTACGAGCAGTCCGCCCCACCTCTCCCGCCCTATGTCCTGGAGAGCGAGCAGCCCGTGCTCGGCATCTGCTATGGGATGCAACTCCTGGCCCACGCTCTCGGCGGAGAGGTAACACCCGCCGCGCGCCGGGAGTACGGCCCGGCCCAGGTCAAGTTGGTGGGAGAGACGCGCGCGTCGCACCTATTGGATCCCCTGCAAGAGCACGCCCAGGTCTGGATGAGCCACGGCGACCAGGTGAAACGGTTGCCAGCGGGATTCATCGCCCTGGCCCGCAGCGCCAACGGCTCCGTGGCGGCAATGGGCGACCCGCAACGGCGGCTCTATGGCGTCCAGTTCCACCCCGAAGTGGCCCACACCCCGGCTGGTGCCGAGGTCCTGCGCCGCTTTGCCATCTCCACCTGCGGGTGCGCTCCCACCTGGACCCCTGCCGCCTTCATTGAAGAGGCGGTGGCGGATATCGGCGCTACGGTGGGGGAAAAGCGGGTGGTGTGTGGCCTCAGTGGTGGGGTTGACTCCGCCGTCACCGCCACCCTGGTCCACCGCGCCGTCGGTGATCGGCTGGACTGTATCTTTGTCAACACCGGGATGCTACGCCGTGGAGAGCCTGAAGAGGTCGTGCGTACCTTTCGTGACCAACTGGGAATGGAGTTGGTCGCCGTGGACGCGACCGAGCTGTTTCTCTCCGCCCTGGCAGGCGTGACCGACCCCGAGCAAAAGCGCAGGATCATTGGCGAGCAGTTCATCCGCGTCTTTGAGCGGGAGGCAGAGCGGCTGGGGGCGGTCGATTTCCTGGCCCAGGGGACCCTCTATCCGGACGTCATCGAGTCGGCTGCGCCGGACCGGCCCGATGCCCGGCGGATCAAGACCCACCACAATGTCGGTGGCCTGCCACAGCGGATGAGGCTTAAACTGGTAGAACCCCTCCGTTACCTGTTCAAAGACGAGGTGAGGGCGGTGGGCGAGACCCTGGGGCTGCCCGAGGCGGTCGTCTGGCGGCAGCCCTTCCCCGGCCCGGGTCTGGCGGTGCGGGTGCTGGACGAGGTGACGTGGGAGCGGTTAGAGACCCTCCGCGCTGCCGACAGTATCATGCTGGAGGAACTAGAGCAAGCAGGCCTCTTGCGCGGGGAAACCCAGCAGGCTTTTGCCGTGCTCCTGCCGGTGCGCACCGTCGGCGTGATGGGTGATGGTCGCACCTATGGCTATGTCGTCGCCCTGCGGGCCGTCACCACCGACGACTTTATGACCGCGGACTGGGCTAGGCTCGATCCCGACCTCCTAGCCCGCGTCAGCAACCGGATTGTGAACGAGGTCGCGCACGTCAATCGCGTCGTCTATGACATCACGTCGAAACCGCCGGCGACGATCGAATGGGAGTAGCGGTGGTCCTCGTGACCGCTCGCAAGGAGCAGGGCCAATGGACTATGGATACATTCTGCAGAGAGCCTGGAAGATCACCTGGCGGTATCGAGTGCTCTGGCTATTCGGCCTGCTATCCGGTCTGAGATACAGCTCTCAGTCCACTATCAACACAAAACATACTCTGCCCCCAGATATACAGCGCCGAATTGTCGAGTTCACCTCCAGCCCCCACTTTGTTCTGATAGTGGTGGCCCTCTCACTCCTGGCATTGCTCATCGGCCTGGCATTGGCCCTCCTGAACGCGCTGGGGCAGGCCGCGCTGGTGGACCAAGTGAACCGGATTGAGGACGGCGACCGACCTGCCGTCGGGTTGGGCTGGGAAGCGGGCCGGCGGCACGCCTGGCGGGTGTTCCTGATCACGCTTCTGCTGGGGCTGCCAGCCCTGGTGACGATGATGACGGGGCTGATTCCCCTCTTCCTCAACCTGTTCTCGTCCGGCGTGTTCGCCGGCACCGCATCCCGCACTGCTCCCTCAACGCTCTTTGCCTGTTTTTTCCCCAGTCTCTGTTTGAGCTTGCTTCTGGTCATCCCTCTAAGCATCATCCGGCCCCTGGCGGTACGAGCCTGTGTGCTCGAAGACCGTTCCGTCTGGCAAAGCCTCACCCGGGGGTGGGAGGTCCTGCGGGTAGATCTGGGATGGATCGTTCTCTTTTGCCTTCTCCTCCTGGGCATTGGCATCGCGCTTCTCGCCGTCGTCGGCGCTCCCATGTGCTTGTTGGCCACGGCGTTCGTCGCTCCGGTTGCCTTTCTGCCGACCGCCTCCGCCGCTGGCATGGCCTGGTTGTGCGGGGCGGGGTTCCTTCTCTGGCTTGTGGAAATGGCTATCAACAGCGTGACCGCCACTTTTTTCTCTTCCTGCTGGACCATCGCTTACCGCGACCTGACCGGGCTGGGGCAAACAGGCTCGACTCCGGATGGGATGGGAGGCGGGAGTGGAGGCTTTAGCTTGGGGCTTTAGCCGGTTCGTGCCCGTAGTATAGGCCCTTGTGGCCGTCAGGCCGTCCACGGGCACGAGCCCCTGTGCTACGAGTATAACCCCCAAAGGGCTTGCGCAAGCGCGACCTACGGACTGTTCT
>JAOZPF010000193.1:0-2473 GCA_029932895.1 Anaerolineae bacterium
TCTGCCTGGTCTCGGGCACGGTCTATATCATCAACGACCTGGTCGATGCTGAGAAGGACCGCCAGCATCCACGCAAGCGAAACCGTCCAATCGCGTCGGGCCAGCTCCCCGTCCGCGTCGCCGTTGCTGCCGCCTCCCTCGTCCTGTTGGTGAGTCTCCCCGCCGGTTTCCTGCTGGACCCTATTTTCGGGGCTGTTCTCCTCTCCTATTTGCTGCTCCAGATAGGGTATTCTTTCTGGCTCAAGAGCGTGGTGATCATTGACGTGATGCTCATCGCCGCTGGGTTCGTGCTGCGGGTGGCGGCGGGGATTCCCCTGGTGGCAGCGGAGCGTTTCTCGCCCTGGATGTACATCTGTATGGGGTTGTTGGCCCTCTTTATCGGTTTCAACAAGCGTCGCAACGAACTGGCGCTGCTGAAGGAGAACGCCAACGCCCATCGGCAGAGTCTGCAAGAGTACAGCCTGCCGCTGCTGGATCAGATCGTCACTATCGTTACCGCCGCTACACTGGTCGCCTATGCCTTTTATACCTTTTCCGCCCCCAACCTGCCGCAGAACCACGCCATGATGCTCACCATCCCCTTTGTCCTTTACGCTGTTTTCCGCTATCTCTATCTGGTGCAGGTAAAGGGGCTGGGAGGGGAGCCGGAGGAGATTGTCCTCCGCGACCGTCCTTTGCAGGTGGGGGTGGTGCTCTGGGGGCTGGCGGTGGTGTTGATCATGTACTTTTTTCGCTAGCTGGCAGGGAGGATTGGTATGAGTCAGGCGTCTGCGCCGGGAAAGGTGATCCTCTTGGGAGAGCACGCCGTCGTCTATGGACGGCCGGCTATCGCCGTGCCGGTGGCGCAGGTGCGGGCCACGGCGACGGTGGAGCCAGTGCCGCCGGGGAGCGGCCTGACGTTGGTCGCATCTGACCTGGATCGGACCGTTCACCTGGCGGAAGCTACACCCGACGACCCGCTGGCGGCTATCGCCTTCCAGTTCCTGGCCCATGTGGACCTCGACGACCTCGACGCTTGTGTCACGGTCACCTCGACTATTCCTATCGCCGGGGGGATGGGGAGCGGGGCGGCGGTCTCGGCGTCCATTGTTCGTGCTCTGGCGTCGTTCGCTGGAGCCGAGTTATCTCTATCCGAGATCAGCCGGTTGGTCTTTGAGGTGGAAAAGCTCCACCACGGCACTCCCAGTGGCATTGACAACACCGTTGTCGTCTACGAGCGACCGGTCTATTTTGTGCGCGACAAGCCCATCGAGACCTTTGCAGTGCGGGAGCCACTACACCTTCTCGTCGCCGACAGCGGCATCCCCAGCCCCACGCGGAAGGTGGTGGGGATGGTGCGGAAAGGATGGCAGGCAGAGCCGGTGCGCTATGATTTCCTCTTTGACCAGATCGGCGATCTGGTAGAGGAGGCCCGCAACGCTATCGAGGATGGCGATCTCTACACTCTGGGCGCGCTGATGGATCAGAACCAGGATCTCTTGCAGGAGATGGGGGTCTCTGCGCCCCAGTTGGACGATCTAGTGGAAGCGGCCCGCGCGGCTGGCGCGCTGGGGGCCAAGCTCTCCGGCGCGGGCCGGGGAGGGAACGTGATCGCTTTGGTGGAGGAGGAACTGGCCGACGAGGTGGAGAGAGAGCTGCAGGAGGCTGGGGCGACGAGGGTGATCTACGCGGTGGTGTAGGGGTGGCATGCCCGAATTGGTTTTCCTGAAACTGGGTGGCTCGCTGATCACCGACAAGACCCAGCCCTCCACACCGCGCCTTGACCGCATCCAGCGGCTGGCGGACGAGGTGCGTCGCGCGCTGGACGAGCGGCCCGACCTGCGGCTATTGCTGGGCCACGGCTCCGGCTCTTTTGGGCATGTCGCGGCCGCGCCCTACGGCACGCGACAGGGCGTGCGCACCACTGACCAGTGGCGGGGCTATGCTGAGGTGGCTGCTGCCGCTGCCCGACTCAACCGACTCGTCGCCGATGCCTTGCTGCGGGCCGGTCTCTCCGCCTTTAGCTTTCCACCCTCGGCCTCCGCTCGCTGCCATGATGGTAACCTGCTCTATTTGGAGGTCGGCCCGATTCGCCAGGCACTGGCTCGAGGATTGCTCCCCCTGGTCTATGGGGATGTGGCGCTGGATGACCTCCGCGGTGGGACCATTGTCTCCACGGAGGAGCTCTTTGTCTACCTGACCGGAGCTCTGGCCCCGCAGCGCATCCTCCTCGCCACCGACGTCCCCGGCGTCCTCGACCGGGACGGTGAGCTCGTCCCCCGTATCTCGCCTGCCACGCTCCCCGGTATCCGTCCCCTCCTCGCCGGCTCCAACGGGGTCGATGTGACCGGCGGCATGGCCGACAAGGTGGCGCGGATGGTCGAACTCGTCGCCAGCCGGCCCGCATTGACGGTTCGTATCCTCTCCGGCGTGGAGCCGGGCCTGGTCCATCAGGCCCTTTTGGCCTCTGCTTTCTCTGCCGGCACCCTCATCA
>JAOZPF010000193.1:2483-5839 GCA_029932895.1 Anaerolineae bacterium
TCGGGTCGGTGCGGCGGGCGGATGTACAGGTTCACCCCTACCGGGGCGGCGAACTGGCTCTGTTGCGGGAACCTACCCCCTGCGGTATAATGCCCCCTAGGAGAGTGGAATGGAATTGGTCAAGTGGTTGAGCATGGCCCTGGTGCTCTTGCTGGGGCCGGTGATTCTGATTCATGAACTCGGGCATTACATAACCGCCCGTATGGCTGGCGTGCGTATCCTCGAGGCTGGGATTGGCTACCCGCCACGGCTGCTGACGCTGTTCCGGGAACCGGGCGTGCTGCGGGTGAACGGAGTCGAGATGACGCTCCCGCGCCGCGTCAGGCTTCCTCGCCGCCTTGAGGTGGGGGAGCAGGTCGAGGTGCAATCGCGCGTTGGGGAAGACGGGACCCGCTATGCGCTGCGCATAGAGCGGCTCCAGCCCTCTCCCGATCGCTCTGGGGCCATTGTCGAGGAAGAGCGCTATGTCCCGTGGACGGAGGAGCGGCCCGAGCAGGATGAGGGGGGCGAAGGGGATGTCGTGCGTGGTCCGTTGCAGCTTTTCGAGCCGGGCACAATCTATTCGCTCAACCTGCTGCCGTTGGGCGGGTTCGTCCGCATGCTGGGCGAGGAGGACCCCTCCGACCCGCGCAGTCTGGCAGCCAAACCCAAGCGCTGGCGGCTGTTGGTGCTCCTTTCCGGCGCTATGGTCAATATCCTGGCTGCCCTCATTCTGATGACCACGTCTTATCTCACCGGTGTGCCCCAGCGGTTCTTTGTCCAGATTGAACAGGTCATTCCCGACACGGCGGCTGAGGCGATTGGCCTGCAAGCAGGAGACGTCGTCCGCGCGGTAGGGGGAGAACTGCTGGAGGGCGGCCCGAACGAGCTGCACGAGCGAATCCAGGCCCTCGAACCGGGGGACACGATCTTTTTGGAGTTGCTGCGCGGGGATGAGGAGCGGACGGTGGAGGCCACTCTGGGGAGCTATGAAGGGCATGCCTACCTGGGCATCTATATGCAGCCGTGGGCAGACGCGGGATCGCTCGCGAGCTACTCGCTTCCCAGGGCAGTGGTCGCAGCGGGGGACCAGTTTGTGCAAGTGTTTGCCCAGCTCTTTCACCTGCCGCGTGCGGTGGCGCAGGGCGAGGTCTCACCGGCCGAGGTTCGTCCTGGGGGATTGCCGGCCATCCTGCAGTGGCTGGGCCTGTCGTTGAAGAACAGTGTCGAGTGGGGCATTGCTTTCCCCGCACTCCAGTTCACCGCGATGGTCAGCTTGGCGATCGGCATGACGAACCTGCTCCCTCTCCCCGCCCTCGACGGTGGGCGGGCTCTGTTTGTTCTCATCGAGGCCGTGCGCGGGCGGCGTATCAGCCCTGCCACGGAGGGAATGATCCACTTGGTGGGAATGGCGGTCTTGTTGATTCTCTCGGCGATCATAATGTTCCAGGATATCGTCAACCCCCTGGTCCCGTGGTCAGTGTTGGGGCGATGAAACTATCGTTTGAAGAACTACTGGCGGTGTTGGAATCGGGCCAGGCAGCCCGCACCGATCTCTATGGCCTTTCCAACCTCGACCGAGCGCAGGCGGAGCAGGCCTGGGCTGTCTGCACGGGTCTCTCTGACGACGCGCGCTACCAGATGATTCAGGAGTTGGCCGATATCGCCGCGGACGACTTTGAGGTGAACTTTGGCGAGCTCTTTCGCCTGGCGTTGGAGGACGAGAGCGCGGATGTTCGCCGGATGGCGGTAGAAGGGCTGTGGGAGGACGAGGACGTCCGCCTGGTGCCGCAGTTGGCGGCGCGCCTTCTGGAGGACCCCTCGGCCGCCGTCCGATCGGCGGCCGCCGAATCCCTGGGACGTTTCGTGCTCCTGGGGGAGTTGGGCAAAATCCGTGATCGTCCCTACAGCCAGGCGTTTCAGGCTCTTCTGGCCGCTTATGACGTTGCCGATTCTGTCGAGGTGCAGCGGCGGATCCTAGAATCGTTATCATACGCCAGTGACGAGGTGGTGCCCGGCTTGATCGAGGCGGCGTACCGGCATGCCGATGAGCGGATGCGGGTGAGCGCCGTTTTTGCTATGGGGCGTAACGGTGACGACCGCTGGGGGCCGGATGTGATGCGGGAGCTAGTCAGCCCCAACCCCGAGATGCGCTACGAGGCGGCGCGTGCGTGCGGAGAGATCGAGTTTAAGGATGCCGTCGAATCACTGATCGAGCTGGTGGAGGACGTGGACGTTCAGGTGCAGCGGGCTTCTCTATGGGCCTTGAGTCAGATCGGCGGCGACGAAGCCCGTCAGGCGCTGCTGGCTTGCAGTCACTCGAATGACACCTTGATCTATGATGTCGCCCGCGAGGCGTTGCGCGAGTTCGAGTTCCTGCACGGCGATTTGAGCGCGTTGCTTTTCGACTTTTTGGAGGACCAAGAGGAGGGGGACAATCTCGAGTGAGAGCGCCGGCCCGTGTCCTTGTGCTTCTTGTCTGCTTGCTGCTCCCGGCTGGGCTTCTGGCTCAGGACCAGCCGCCGATCTCGGTGGTGCAGCTCTCGGCCTATTACAGCTTTGGTCAGCAGGCTGCGTTCAGCATCGAGGCCGAGGCGGAGGCGGACGTCACCGCACTCTACCTCTACTTGGATGTGGAGGGCGTGGAGCGGGTCGATGTCATCCCCGTCCCCATCGAGCCAGGACCGTCGGTGCAGGCCAGCTTTCAACGGGACTTGCGCGGGGATCCCTTCCCGCCCTTTGGTCGGGTGACGTGGTGGTGGGAGGTGGAGGACGCGGTGGGGCATCACCTGACCACCGCGCACACCCTCTTGCAGTATGTGGACAATCGTTTCGACTGGCAGACTCGCTCTTCTGGCTCGCTCCACATCCATAGCGTGGTGGACGACCCCGTCTATTTGCAGGCGGCGCTGGACGTTGCCCGCGCTGGCCTCTCGCGCATTGAACAGGTGCTAGGCGGGTTGGGGCAAGGGGACATAGACGTTTATCTCTACCCCTCGGAGGAGGAACTGAGGGCGGCGCTGGAGTTGGCCGGCCGGGAGTGGGTTGGCGGTCAAGCTCGACCAGAGCTGGGCGTGGTCCTGGTGGCTGTCCCCCGCGACGAGGCGTATCTGGCCCGTATGGAACGGGTTATCCCGCACGAACTGAGCCACCTTCTGGTCTATCGCGCCCTCGGAGCGGGGGGGTATGCCCACGTGCCGGCCTGGTTGGACGAGGGGTTCGCCACGATGAACGAGGTGCGGCCCGACCCCAACCAGGCTGTGCTCTTGGAGCAAGCGTGGCGCCGGGGGCAGTTAATTCCTCTGGCCGACCTGTGCGCGCCCTTTCCCGCTGATCCTGATGTCGCTTTGCTCTCCTATGCCGAGAGTGCCAGCCTT
>JAOZPF010000194.1 GCA_029932895.1 Anaerolineae bacterium
ACACGGCGCGTCCATGGGGAAGGTGAAAGACCGCGCCCAGCACGTGCCCCATAGCGTGGGCCAGCGAGGCCATGGCGTTGCCAAAGCCCAACCCGGCACAGGTGGCCCCGTTGTGCATATGCTCCCGCGCGCTCATATCCGACCCATCGGCCACTGCGCGGGGCAGGTATTGGAAGACGAGGCGGGCCGCCTTGAGGCATAGACCGTCCGTCACGTCAGTATGCCAGGTGCAGGTAAAGCCCTCCACGGCGTGTGTCAGCGCGTCCAGGCCAGTGTCGGCGGTCAGTTGGGGTGGCATCCCCGCCGCCATTACCGGATCCACGATGGCTATATCAGCCACGTTCTCCCGGTTGCCCAACCCCATTTTGCGCTGCTCCTCCGTATCGGTGAGGACGATGGCCCAGGTGACCTCGGCGCCGGTGCCGCTGGTGGTGGGGATGGTGACGAGGCGAGCTTTCTGCCGCAGTCCCAGGTGGACGAAAGGGTTGATCTCGGCCGGCTCCAGGTCGGGCCGCTCGTAGAGCACCCAGACCGCCTTGGCGACATCCATCGCCGAGCCGCCCCCCAGCCCGACGATCCAGTCGGGTTGGACATCTTGCGCCACCGCGACACCCTGGCGGACGGTCTGCACGCTGGGGTCAGGTTCCACGCCGTCAAAGACGTGGCTCTCGATGCCAGCCCGGTTGAGGTGGTGTTCTACCCTGTCCACCAGCCCCAACTCGACCAGCGTGCTGTCGGTGATGATCAGTCCACGCCGGCCCTGCAGTTCGTCCAGTTCATCCAGCGCCTCCGGGCCAAAGACGATTTGCGGTGAGACGAAATACCACATCTTGTGCTCCTGGTCGTTAGCCGCCAAAGTCTGTGGGAATCAGCGCGCAGCAGGCGACGATCTCTTGGGCGGCCTTGGGGTAGCGCATGATCTTCATCATGTTGCCCGACAGCCGCAGCTTTCTCGTCATCATGCCCTGGATGGGTTCGAGCTGCCCCTCGATCACCCTGCGCCAGGTGCTGAAGGGAGCGCGGATCACGAACCCCGCCTCTCGCTCGTCCTGGCTGGCGACCATTGCTGCATCGGGGCTCTTGCCGTGGTAGAGGGCGAGGAAGAGGTAGGCGGTTTCGGGGTAGGCGTCGTCGGGTTCGACGATAAAGACAAAGTCTCCTTCCCAGTCCTTGGCCGAACGTTCATAGACCGCGCTGTTATTGAGCTGTCTGCTCAACTCTTTGATCCACTCGTCGGAGGGAAACGGAATTGCCATGACATTTCTCCTTTGGGCAAGTTTCTATTTGGTCGATAGCAGAACCTGGCGCTCGGCCCGCTCGGCGTCGTCGTTCCAGCGCAACAGCTCTGCCTCTGCGCCGGTATCCCGCTGGACCAATCGTACGAATGTGAACTGGACCTCGGCACCCATTGTTTGCAGCCGCCGCGCGCCCGCGGCGAACTCGGCGAACCAGCAGCCGGTGTTCAAGTAGGTGACGTGTTCGTGGTTCGGCCTCCGTTCCACGATGGTGGCGTCGGTGCGATGGGTGTGACCAAAGATGTAGAACCGCAGTTGCGGGTCCTCTTGCTTCAGAAGCTGGTGAATCCTCTGTGCGGCGTGGCGCAGGAAAGGTCCGCTGCCCGCCTGGCCCATCTGTTGTCGCCACAGCCTGGCGAGCGCGGGGGGCAGGACAAGCCACAACAGGAGCTTGACCAGCAGTTGCAGGCTTGGCCCTATGGCGGGGGATGGAAAGTCGGGCGGGATCAACCCCGCCAGGGCGGGAACGCCCACCACGTACCAGAGAAGAAGCAAGGCCGCTGCCAGCAACAGGAGGGCCGCCTTGAGGACGTGCCCTAGCGGGCTGAACAGGAACCAGGCGCTGGGGCGGCGCAGGAGAAGCGGGGTGGACATCAGCCCATAGAGCCGGCGCAGTGTGTCGGTGCTCAGGCCGGATAGCTGGGCCTGGTGTGCCCAATCGTCATCATTGGGACCGGGGTCCTCTCCCTTTTCAAAGCGCCACAACCGCCGTGCCATACGCAAAAAGTCTGGTCCGTGGCGAAGGAGGATGGCGATGGTCTGCAAGGGATGACGGCGGATCAGTTCCAGCATGGCGATGGCCATCTGCCCCCGGTTCTCCCACTCGGGGTACTCGTCCTCCAACTGGGTGTGGATGCAGGTCACGGTCAGGCTGCCGACGGGTGGATTGAGGACCCAGTTGTTGTTAGGCAGGAGCGGGCGGATGGGGTTGGCGCAGGAGTTGAGGGATTCATACTGCTGACCGTGCTCGGCGTAAAATAGCCCCTTCTTGTAGTAGAACCATCCGGGGAAGTCGATGCGCTCCATAAAGCCGGGGGGCGGGGAAGCGCCCTCCTCCTGACCTGTTGCAGCCGGGTACTCCGCCGCGATGCTGGCTCGCAGCCGCTCCTGGACCGCCGGCCAATAGAGTTCCAGGTCATGGTTGCCGCGCGCAAAGACAACCCGGTGTCCGCGGGCTACGAACCAGGCCAGCCCACGGAAAAAGGTGCGGTGGCCGTGGTAGATGGAGGTGGCTTTGGCGGCGCTGGCCTCGGGTGTGGGCAGGAGGCCGTACCTCCGCTCAAAGTTCGGGTCACGCGTGTGCCTTCCGAGTGGTTCGCCCGCGGCGAGCGTCAGCGCCCCCGCCGACGGTTCCAGGCCAAAAGTTATCTCCAGTTCGGGGTGAGCGCGCCTGTAGATGCTGGTCGTCCACTCTGGCAGTGGGGGGTGGGCCGGCCCCATCACGGCGACCTCTCCTGTGGGGGCGGGGGCCAGCCGGATTCGCCCTTCCAGCACGTCTTCCTCAAAGAGGAGTTGTTGGACCTGGGTGGGCATCTTGTCCCTGGCAGAGGGAGAGGCGAACAGCTCTTGCCAGTACCGGACCACCTGGGACGGGTCGTTCAGGTCGATCTCTTGCTGTCGCCGGTCGTACTCGGCGAAAACCTGATCCACCACTTGCTGGTCGAAGGGGAGAAAATCGAACCCGTCGCCGACAAAGACAAGCTCCCAGCGACGCCCGGGCTCACAGTGCGCGTCCGCCCAGCGCAGCCAGCGGAAGAAGGAGTCGTCAAAGAAAAAGTCCTCCCGCGGGTGAAAGGTCCGTTGTTCGGGATCATATCCCTGGGAGATGTGCAGGTCGCTGACGAAAAGGTAATCATACTGGATGGGTTCGCTCACCTGATCACCTCCTATGGCTGAGATACTCGGGCGGGCCAGGGACTCGTCAAGTATATCACCGCGTCGGGTGGATGTCAAAGTTTGACAGAACCTTACCTCTCGGCTATAATCCGCCCGTTGCCACTGTCACTCAGTTCACCTTCACTATTGGGGTAAAAGTTTCGAGGGGGGGCCGGCCGCCCGCGAAACCCATTCCCTCCCCCGGAGACACCGGGGCGGGGGGAGTAGCCTGAGCGATCGTTGCCCGTTCATAATTTGTAGAGGGGAGAAAGGCATGGGAGGACGAAATAGGGATATTGTGTTGTTGGTGTTGATCGTCGTCCTGACTGGCCTGGCGATCTATGTTGATCTGAACGTGGATCACGCCGACTGGTTCGAGAATCTCCAGTTCTGGCGTCCAAAGGCGGCGAACGACATCGCCATCCGCTACGGGTTGGACCTGAGGGGCGGCCTCAAGGTGTTGCTGGCTGCCGATGTCGCGGAGGGTGAGGAGGTGGACCCAGCCTCGATGGAGACGGCGCGCCAGATCGTGGAGAACCGGGTCAACGGTATGGGCCTCACCGAGCCGTTGGTCCAGACCCAGGGGGATCGGCGCATCATCGTGGAGTTACCAGGGATCGAAGACCCAGAGCTGGCGGTAGAGACGATCCGCGGGACGGCGCTCTTGGAGTTTGTCGATGCCGGGTATGTCCCCCTGCCCAAGGGAACGGTGATCTATACCTCGCTGGGCGGCCCAACCACCGGCGAGCCCACTGCGGCGCTGACCTCTACGATCGGCCCGGGGTCGACCGCGGCGTTGACATCCACAACCGGCCCTAGCCCGACGCCAACACCCGGCATATCCGTCGCCGGTCCTCTCAGCCTGACCACCGAGGTGACGTCCACTGCGCCGGTGACCGGCCCCGCGCATATGGTCTATGAGACGATCCTCACCGGGGCTGGCCTGAAGCAGGTGGGATTGGACCGCAGCCAGACCAACGAGTATCAGATTCCTTTCGAGCTCTATCCGGACGCGGCGGAGGAGTTTGCCAACTATACCGCTGCGCACGTGAACCAATATCTCTGCATCGTGTTGGACAAGCAGGTCATCTCCTGCCCAGTCATCCAGTCCGCCATCCCGGACGGCCGGGGGGCGATCACGCTGGGGGGTGCTACATACGAGGAAGCGCGCAACCTGGCGATCCAGCTCCACTACGGCGCGCTGCCGGTGCCGCTGCGGGTCGAGACCATCAGCACCGTCGGCCCGACGCTGGGCGAGATCTCGGTGGGACGGTCGATCCGGGCCGGTATCATCGGCCTCAGCGTCGTGCTTCTCTTTATGTTCATTTACTATCGGCTGCCGGGAGGGCTGGCAGATATTGCTCTCGTGATCTATGCCCTGCTCAACCTGGCGCTCTACAAAGTGATGCCGGTCACGTTGACCCTGCCCAGCATCGCCGGTTTCCTCCTCTCCGCCGGAATGGCCGTCGACGCCAATATCTTGGTCTTTGAGCGGATGAAGGAGGAGATACGGGCCGGGCGGAGCCTGCGGGTGGCGATCGAATCAGGATTCAGTCGGGCTTGGACCTCGATCCGCGACTCGCAGATCTCGACGTTGATCGTCTGTGCCGTCCTCTACTTCTTTGGCACCAATTTCGGTGCCAGCATGGTCAAGGGATTCGCCATCACGCTGGCGATTGGGACGGTGACCAACGTCTTTACCGCCGTCTTTGCCACTCGAACCTTTGTCCGGCTGGTGTTTATGCTCGCCGGTGACTGGATCGGCTCCCGGCGCTGGCTGCTGGGCGTGTAGGGGGATGATATAATGTTCAACATCGTTGAGAAACGACGCTGGTACTTTATCGGTTCAGGGATAGTCATCCTTTTGGGTATAGTGGCTATGCTGATGAGCCAGGCCCATTTTGGAACGCCGGCGCGGCTCAGTATCGACTTTACCGGCGGCAGTCTGTTCGTGATTCACTTTGATGCGCCCGCCAACGAGGCGGCAATCCGCACGGTCTTTACCGCCAATGGCCTGGAGGACATTATCGTGCAGCGGTTGGGGGCGGAGGAGGAGAACACCTGGCAGGTGCGAACCAAGGAGGCTTCCTCCGAACAGGTGCAGGCGGTTCTCGCTGACCTGAATGAACAGGTGGCGCCGGTGAACCGCGATCTGTTGACCTACGAATCGGTCTCGCCGATTATCGGTGGTGAGGTGACACGGGCGGCGGGGATCGCCGTCGGGGTCGCCGCGCTCATCATCCTGCTCTTTATCTGGTGGTCCTTCCGTCGGGTTCCCCACGCTTTCCGCTATGGCACCGCCGCGATCGTCGCATTGATCCACGACATCCTGGTTGCCCTGGGCTTTTTCGCCCTGATGGGTCTGCTGCGCGGCTGGGAGGTGGATGCCTTGTTCCTGACAGCTATCCTCACCGTCACCGGCTTTTCGGTGCAGGATACCATCGTTGTCTTTGACCGCATCCGGGAGAACCTGCCGCGCCATCGCGGTGAGTCCTTTGAGCGCGTGGTCAATCGCTCGATCCTGGAGACCATCCACCGCTCCCTGGCGACGCAGTTGAACGCCATCTTTGTGATGATTGCCATCATCATCTTTGGCGGGGAGACGATCCGTCCCTTTATCGCGACCATGCTGT
>JAOZPF010000195.1 GCA_029932895.1 Anaerolineae bacterium
GCTCCAATGGGAAGCCAAGTGCCCCGGCTAAAGCCTACAGTCCGGATTGTAAAGACGATCTTGGTCAGGTGTGGTATAGGCTTTAGCCGGTTCGTGCCCGTAGCACAGGCCCTTGTGGCCGTACACGGGCACGAACCCCTATGCTACGATTCGAGACCGGCGACCTGCTCTCTTCAATGAGCATTTGCAGGTATAACCCTCCGAGGGCGGGTTGCCCGGCAGGAAAGCCGCGAAGACGTCGAATCCGTAGCTTGGAGGTCGCGCTCCAAGCGCGACGTCTGGAATATAGGCTTTAGCCGGGTTGAGGAACCCAGGCTCCGATGGGAAGCCAAGTACCCCGGCTAAAGCCTACAGTCCGGATTGTAAAGACGATCTTGGTCAGGTGTGGTATAGGCTTTAGCCGGTTCGTGCCCGTAGCACAGGCCCTTGTGGCCGTACACGGGCACGAACCCCTATGCTACGATTCGAGCGGACTTGCGACCTGGCGGTGCTATGGTACAATAAAGTCACCCGCCCCCATCGTCTAGCCTGGTTAGGACACAGGCCTTTCAAGCCTGCGACACGGGTTCAAATCCCGTTGGGGGTATCCACACGCAGGGGCGAGCCGTCAGCTCGCCCCTGTTTCGACCACCCCCCGCTCGCCATCCACCCGCACGTGCATTCCCGTCCTCAAGCGCTCGATGGGGACTCGGTCGACACACGGGATCTCGGCGATGATGCAGCCGACGGCGGTGATGGTCTCGCACTCGGCGTTGACGATGGCGACAGGGGCCAGACCCGCCCGCTTGAGCCGGTAGAGCGTATATGACCCCACCGTCGAGCCCTTCCCCGTTGGGAACACGAGAACCCTGCCGCTGATTGACTGCCCCTCCAGCTCGTGCCCATGCTCTACCACCACCCCGGTCTCGGGGTCCACACCGCCAAAGAACGAGATAGCCATCGAGGTCACCAACGCCTCACCCTCGGCCTGACCGGAATAGATCTTGCGGCCCACCAGTTTCATCTCAACGCCTCCGCCACCACCTCGTCAAAGGGCATGAACAGCGTCTTGAAGCGGTTCTTGGCACGAGCATAGTAGCACGCCTTGGCGCTGTCTGTAGCCAAGGCGGTGAAGCGGCCCCGAATCGGCGCTACGACGCAGCAGGTGTCGGCGACGATCCGCGCCCCCGCCGCTTCGATGATCTGGGTGTAGCCCATCATGTCGGCTATCTGCTTGGTGGGGCGGGCGGTGGTGATCCAAAACTCCTTGGTGACCTGCTTGCCCTCCAGCAACTCGGCAATGCGGGCGACCTCGCGCAGGGAGAGGTGAGGGCAACCCAGACTGACCAGGTCCACTTCTCCCGGTTCCGCGTCGCTCAGCGACCGGGCCGCCGCGTCGATCTCGTCCTGAGAGACAGCAACGGTCTCTGCGGGGCAGGAGAACCGCTCCGCCTCCGGCGTGATCCCCGGCATATGAAAGAGAGCCGCGCCGGCATAGGTGGCAATGCTGGCACAGAAGGACTTTAGGTTCTCCAGCGACGCCCGCTCGACGCCCACGATGGTCGGGACCACCTTCCTGCCTTCTAGCTTTGCGCCGATCACCTTGCCCAGCGCGCCAAAGTCGGTGTTCTCCTCCAGGCGGGCATTCACCTGCACTGTCACCTCCGGGCGACGGTTTTCGTCCAGGTGATAGCCATAGGCCGGCGTGCGGCCCGTCAGGGCGGCCGCCAGAGCGCTGGGCCCACCCTCCCGGTTCGTCCGCGCGCCCAGCACCGAGTTGGCATAGCAAACCGCACTGCTCTCGGCCCAGGCGATGTGCTCGCCGTAGCGAGGTAGATTGCCCACCAGGTACGGCGTACAGGAGCAGGTCGTAACGACCCCCATCCGCGCGAACGCTTCCAACACCCGCTGCTGGTTTGCGGCGAACGTCGCGTCAATGCCCAGCGGTCGCCAGTCCTCCACATCCATCCCGGCCGGGTTGAGCGTCGTCAGCACGCGGGCCCTGCCTCCCCCCTCGGCCATCTCGGCGAGGAACGCCAGCCCCGCCTCGCCCAGGTTATCATAGCTGACCCCGGCGACCTGGACCGAGGTCACCTCCACCATCCGCTCCGCGCCATAGATGGTGCCTAGCGTGACGAGGATCTCCATCGCCTTGCGGGTCGACCACCCAGCCGCGCCGTCCAGCATCGCCTGTTCTTCCGGCGTGAGCTTCACGGCACCTCCCGCCGGACAAAGCGAGCCAGATCGACCTGCGGAGATGGTACCTGGTCGAACCCCGCTCCATCAAGTGGTTTGGTCAGGTCAAAGCCGACCCTGGTCGTGCGGTGCGTCCCCGGCTCGGCACTCGGGTCCAGGCTGGAGCCGCGTTCTCTCTCCTTGACCACCATGTCCGTGTCGCCCTGGAAGCGGGTCGCCATCGCCCACTCGACCTGCAGCGGGTCATAGATGTCAATGTCCCCGTCCACGACAAAGACGTGCTTGCAAGAGCGGTGACCGGCAAAGGCGGCGTGGATCGCCTTCTTGCCGTCCTCCTCCGACCGCTTGTCAATCTGCACGATGGCGTGCAGCCACGAACAGCCACCAGGGCTGACGTTGACATCGAGGCAGCGGACGACCTCGTTCACCTGCCGAAAGATCGTCGGCTCCCGCGGCATGCCCATCAGCAGCTTGTGCTCCAGACCGCCGGGCAAAAGTGCCTGCCAGACCGCGTCCCGCCGGTGCGTGATCGCCTTGACCACCAGCACCGGTTCCTGTCGCACTATGTCGTAGGTCCCGGTCAGGTCGACGAACGGCCCCTCGGCGTGGAGCCGGTCCCGGTAGACCGTCCCCTCCAGGACGAACTCGGCCTCTGCCGGCACCAGCAAGTCGACGGTCTTGGCCCGCACCACCTTGAGCGGTGCGAGTGCGTTGGCGATCTCCAGTTCGTCGACGCCGATCTCTACCGAGGTCGCCGCTGCCACCAACACATTCAGCGGGTTGCCGACGCAGATCGCCACGTCCACCTCCCCCTGGCTCTGGAGAAAGGCGTCGAAGTGACGGGAGCGGACCACCCGAACCGCCATCTCGGTCTTGGAGAATTGCATACAGCGGTGGAAATCGACGTTCTGACCGTACTCGGGATGAGCGGCGACAAAGACGCCGGAGGTGATATAGTTGCCGCCGTCGCCGGGCCAGTGCTTGAGGATGGGCAGCGCATCCAAATCGGGGGCCAGGCTGACGACCTCCTGGCACGGTCCCTCCTCCACAACCTGGCAGGGTGAGCGGTTCTCGATTGCCCTCGTCAGCGTGGGGATGATCTCGGAGAGCCGGACGCCGAATACATCGGCGAAAGCCGGCTTGCCGCAAAAGAGGTTCCCCACCACCTGGAAGTCTGATTCGATGACGTTCTCGAACAGAACCGGCGTCGGTTCCAGCCGCTTGAGCACGCCAGCGATCTCATAGGTCTTGGAGATGGGCGCCGTCACCCGGACCAGTTTGCCCCGTTCCTCCAACACGCGAATGGTATCTCGCAATTGCATCTCTCCCCCCTTCACTCCGCCACCTCGTCCCGGAACCTCTTGGGCGTACGTCGAAAGGTCAACTGTCCTCCCAGCATCAACATCGTCTGCGCGTGAAGGCCGGGCAGGGTGGTCAGCGCAAAGGTGAGGACGGGCAGCAACACCCACGCCGCCATCTCTCCTAGCAGCGCAACGCGCCGTTCCTCCGCCTGACGAGAGCACTGTGCCCTCTCCACCACCCAGAGCACCACCCCGCTCACCGCTCCCAGAAAGTTGAGCGCCTGGATCAAGCCCAGGCGAATAGCCGGGCCGGGCAGGGTGAAAACCGGCGTGCTGTGGGATAGAGTCGATACGAGGGCCCCCAAAGCGATGACGAACCAGGCCGTGCTGCGCAGCGCGTGGTGATGGAGGACCCAAAAGAGAACAGCGAGCCTCCTAGAGAGGGGAACGTCGGGTGAGCGGCGGAACTGCTGCAGGATGTAGCCGACGTCCTCCGCCCCCCAGGCATGCCGCACCTGCTGACGGTAATAGTTCACCACGGCCTGCCAGACCGTCACGCCGCCGACGGCGTCGAGGGAGGTGCGCAGGAAGATGGGCACCAGGCTGACCTCCCCTGCGGTAGCGAAAAAGCACCGCAGGGCCATATGCCAGTCCTCCGAGATCACCGCCGGGTCCCAATACCCCACCTCGTCGGCCAGCTCGAAGCTGAGCGTATAGGCACTCACCGGCAACGGCCAGGAGAGCAAACTGGATAGCTCGGACATCCGGCTCGCCCCGGCGTAGAAGGAGAGCAGCCGGATCACCGCCGGGACCTCCCAGATGTTGGTGCTGTAAGAGACCGGCGCGTACCAAATACGGCGGTGCGGTCGGGAGTCCTGCGTGAACAGGCGAGTCAGCGCGGCAAAATAGTGCGGGTGGAAGACTGCATCGGCATCACAGGAGGTCAGCGTCATCCGCTCTATCGGCAGCCCCAGCCGGTCGACCAGCTCCCGCTTTGCCAGGCGCGCTCCCCAGGCCTGGTTGGCCCCTTTGCCAGCCACCTCGCCGGGCAGGTCGGCGGGGTGAATGGTGATGAGGAAATGGGCAAAGCGGTCAGCGAACTCGGCCTGCAACGCGCGGGCCTTGGCACACGCCCCGGCCTCCCGCCCCTCCATCGCCAGCACGACCGTCACAGAGCGGCGCGCCTGCTCCTGATCGGCCAGGGCTGCCAGGGTGCGGCTCAGAACGGCGACAGGTTCCCTATAGTTGGGGATGATGACGACGTGGTGAACATCGCCGCCCAGCGGCTGCTCCTGCCGGACTCGCGCGGCCTGCGCCTCCCACGCCCGGCAGCGAGCGACGCCCACCCCGTACGCTGCCGCGCTAGTCACCAGCCGCACCAGCAGGTAGAGGGCGAAAAGCCGCACGCTGGTCAGAAAGAGAGAGGGGAATAACAGCGTGCCGACCAGGCTCAGTGCCAGGGTGGACCATGCCACAAGTCCAGGGACCGCATAGCTCCAGTGGCGTCGGTCTCGAATCGCGTCCAGGGTACGCACATCACGCCGCTCGGCCATCATCAGAACCTCGATAGAGGTCGGACTGACCGGTCACGCACGGCGTCGGGGCTTTGGCCCGGCACGTCCCCGCAGCAGGGAAGGGACCAGCCTGGTTCCCCTCGCGTTGCCCCAGCCCGCCTACTCCTCCTCCTCTTCTTCCTCCGCCGGCCCGCGGTATCCCTGGAGCGCATAGCCCACAAAGAGGATCACCGCGATCAGCACCATCCACTGCACGACGCCCGCCATCCCACTGAGCAGATCGGTCAGCCCGGTGTGCAGGTAGCGCAACTCGGGTTGCGTGATGTAGCTCAGTGCGGCGATGAGGCCCTTCAGGCCCAGCAAGATCATGCCCAGCACCGTCAGCGCCCTGGCAACCGTCTCGTCACCTATGAGCCGGTTCAGCAGTTTGGCGAACGCGCGGTAGACGACCCAGATCACTCCCGCCGAGACGAGAACGACCATGATGAACCCGATCACCTTGACCAGCGCGTTGAGTACGTTCGGCCAACCCATCAGAACACCTCCTTTCTCGAAACCGAGGACGACGCCAGTATAGCCTAGACCAGCCCGTAGGGCAAATTGGTCAGCAGAGTATGGCGACCGCATTTTCTGGCAGGGTCTCCCCGTCGCCAAGCGGGGCGGCGAGGACGGTGCGCATCATCCAAGAGCAGGCGCTTGACAGTGCAAGCCCGCCCGGACGTTCACGTCCGGGCTCACGAGCCAAGCCCTGCGGCCTGAAACTCAGCCCCCGAAGGGGGGCTTTGCTGGCTTGGAGCCTATCCGAAAAAA
>JAOZPF010000013.1:0-1923 GCA_029932895.1 Anaerolineae bacterium
TGTGGTCGCAGATGGAGCCAACCTGATCCCCGTGGAGGTCAAATCGGGCTATGCCGCAGCACAGCCCTATGATTCCCACGTTCTCCAGCTTGCCGCCTACTGCCTGCTGGTGGGAGAGAGCAGCGGCCGGCGCCCTGCCTATGGTATCCTGCGTTACGCCAACCGTACATTTGAGGTCCCCTACACCCAGGCGCTAGAGGAGAAACTGCTGGCAGTGCTGGATGCTATGCGGGATGACCTGGCGGCGGGCAATGCTTCCCGCGACCACAGCGACCGCCGGCGCTGCGCGGGGTGCGGCTACCGTTCCCAGTGTCCCGACGCCCTCTAACCGGCCCTCAGGAACTGCCCCGTGTAACTCGCCTCCACCTGCGCGATCTGCTCCGGTGTGCCCTCGGCCACAATCTCCCCCCCTGCCTCTCCACCCTCCGGTCCCAGATCGATGACCCAATCCGCCACCCTGATGATGTCGGGATGGTGCTCGATGATGACCACCGTGTTGCCCGCATCCACCAGGCGGTTGAGAACCGCCACCAGCCTGTCCACGTCGGCGGCGTGCAATCCCACGCTAGGCTCGTCCAACACATAGAGCGTGCGGCCGGTGGCCCGCTTGGAGAGCTCGCGGGAGAGCTTGACCCGCTGCGCCTCGCCCCCGGAGAGAGTCGGCGCTGGCTGACCCAGGCGGACGTATCCCAGCCCCACTTCCTGCAATGTCTCCAGGCGGCGACGGATGGCGGGAAAGGCGGCAAAGAACTCGGCTGCCTCATCGACCGTCATATCCAACACCGCAGCGATGTTTTTGCCCTTGAAGCGGACCTGTAGGGTCTCCCGGTTATAGCGGCGACCGTGACAGACGTCGCAGGGTACATAGATATCGGGGAGAAATTGCATCTCGATGCGCAACGTCCCATGCCCTCGGCAGGCCTCGCAGCGGCCGCCTTTGACGTTAAAAGAGAAACGACCAGGACGGTACCCCCGTATCTTGGATTCAGGCAGAGAGGCAAAGAGGTCGCGGATCGGGCCAAAGAGATTGGTGTAGGTAGCCGGGTTGGAGCGGGGCGTGCGACCAATGGGGGATTGGTCGATGTCGATGACCTTGTCGATATACTCCACGCCCTCGATGCTGTCGTGGTCGCCGGCCGGCTCGCGGGAGCCATGCAGGAGCTGAGCCAGCCGCCGGTAGAGGATGTCCACCAGGAGCGTTGATTTTCCCGAACCGGAGACGCCGGTGATACAGACAAACATCCCCAGCGGAATCTGCACGTCAATGTTTTTCAGGTTATGCTCGCGCGCGCCGTGAACCACCAGGAAATGACCGTTGCCGGAGCGGCGGGTGGCGGGGACAGCGATACGGCGGCGACCGGCGAGGTAAGCGCCGGTGACGCTGGTGGGATGGGCGAGTACCGTCTCCAGCTTCCCGGCGACGACTACCTCGCCACCGTGCTCGCCAGCCCCCGGTCCCAGATCGATGACCCAGTCGGCGGCCCTGATCATGGCCTCGTCGTGCTCCACCACCAGCAACGTGTTGCCCAGGTCCCGCATCGCCAACAGCGTGCGAATCAGGCGAGCGTTATCCCGCTGGTGGAGGCCGACGGTTGGCTCGTCCAGCACATAGAGGACTCCGGTCAGTTGGGAGCCGATCTGGGTGGCGAGGCGGATGCGCTGTGCCTCCCCCCCTGCCAGCGTGCCGGCGGCCCGGTTCAGGGTCAGATAATCCAGCCCCACGTTGACCATAAACTGGAGCCGGTCGCGCACCTCCTTGAGAATACGGCGGGCGATGAGCCACTCTTTCTCGGTAAGCGGGGAGGTTGCGGGGTTGAGGGTTTCAGGTCTCGAGGTTTCAGGTTTCGAGGTTTCAGGTTTCGAGGTTTCAGGTTTCAGGGTTGCAGGTTTCAGGTTGGAGGGCTGGAACCTGTAACCGGAGAG
>JAOZPF010000013.1:2023-19789 GCA_029932895.1 Anaerolineae bacterium
CAGGTTTCAGGGTTGCAGGTTTCAGGTTGGAGGGCTGGAACCTGTAACCGGAGAGCCAATCGATCCACTCCAGCAGCCGGCTGACCGGCCACTCGCCGATCTCGTAGATGGACTTGGCGGCGACAGTGACGGCGAGGGCTGCGGGTCGCAAGCGAGCGCCGGAGCAGGTGGGGCAAGGCCGCCGCGCCATAAACTCTTCGATCTTGGCCCGGATGTAATCAGAGTTGGTCTCGCGATAGCGACGCTGGAGATTGGGAATCACCCCCTCGAAACGGGAGCGGTAGGTGCTGCTGCGCCCGTCCCGGTTGACGTACCGGATCGAGATCTCGTCGTCACCGCTGCCATAGAGGATGACGCTTCGCTGAGCTGGCGTCAGGTCCCGCCAGGGTTGATCGAGAGGGATGTGATAGTGATGGGCCGTTGCCTGCAACAATTGCCAGTAGTAGCCATCCTGCCCGTTGGTGGGCCAAGCCTGGATCGCGCCCTCGGCCAGCGAAAGGTCTTGGTTGGGCACAACCAGGTTGGGGTCAAGTTCCGTCTGCACCCCCAGCCCCTGGCAGGTGGGGCATGCGCCATGGGGGCTGTTGAACGAAAAAGTGCGTGGCTCGATCTCGGGCAGACTGATGGCACAGACGGGGCAGGTCAGGTGCTCCGAGTACAAGAGATCGCGAGGCGGGTCGCTGGAGAGGTCGTTGATGACCACCACCCCATCGCCCAGGTGCAGTGCGGTCTCGATCGAATCGGTGAGGCGAGTGACAAAAGAAGAAACTCCATCTTCCACCGCCGGAATGACCAGTCGGTCCACCACCGCCTCGATAGTGTGCCTCTTGTATCGGTTCAGCAGGGGGATGGTCCCCTGCGCCTCCATTTCGTCCACGTCCGCCACCTTGCCGTCCACCCGCACGCGGACGAAACCAGCCTTGCGCACGTCCTCAAAGACCGCCCGGTGGTGTCCCTTGCGGTCTTTGACCAGGGGGGCCAGGACCTGGAAGCGGGTAGACGGCGGCAGGGTCAGGACAGCATCCACGATCTGCTGGGCCGACTGTCTGGTCACTTTGCGCCCGCACCTGGGGCAGTGGGGGATGCCGATGCGGGCGTAGAGGAGGCGAAGGTAGTCATATATCTCGGTGACGGTGCCGACGGTGGAGCGAGGGTTGTGGGAGACACCTCGCTGGTTGATCGAGATGGCAGGAGAAAGCCCCTCGATCTGGTCCACGTCGGGCTTGTTCATCTGGCCCAGGAACTGGCGGGCGTAGGAGGAGAGTGACTCGACGTAACGCCGTTGGCCCTCGGCAAAGATGGTGTCAAAGGCAAGGGAGGACTTGCCGGAGCCAGAGATACCGGTGATGACCACCATCCGATTCCGTGGAATCTCGACGGTGATGTCCTTCAGGTTGTGCTCCCGCGCACCGCGGACGACGATGCGGTCCTGGCTCATCTCTCTCCTCTAGAACATTTGTTGCCTGGCCTGCGGCGTCCGTGTATTTTAACATAGCGTGACAAAGCCGCAAGCATACAAGAGCAGGAGGTGAGGGCCGGCAAAGTGTGCTATAATGAAAGTCCAAACCCCAAGCGAGGAGGTGTTTGATGACTCTGGTGAAAAGCGCGGTGTGGGCGTTGGCGCTGGTAGCGTTGGTAGCGCTGGTCGCTGCTAGCGGTTGCTGCTGTTGTTGCTCTAGCGACGTGTTGCCCACGGCAACGTTTACGGCGGGTGATTTTCCCCACGTTCCTCCCTACCCCGGAGCGGAGCAGCGCACGGCGGACAGCGGAGCCTACGGCCTGGCGACCCTTCCTTTTCAGCTACTCGCCGAGGACGCCGAGTGGAAACAGTATGTCGTCCAGGAGGATTCGGAAACGATCATCGATTGGTATAACGACCAGATGACGAACGAGGGCTGGATCTCGGCCACGGATATGACGGAGGAGCCGCTCCCCGTGCAGGGCGGGCTCTTTTTCGCCCGTGTTGACGACCCGCAGGAGATGGCGGTCATCATGGTGTTGCCCGATTCGCAGGAAGAGGGAACGCAGCACATTCTCATCGGTCGCTTCCGCCTCCAATTGGAAGAGCAGTGACCACCCTGGACAGCACCGCAGAGCCGTGGACAGGGAGCGGACGATAGCGGCCTACGACCAAATGGCCGCGCGCTATGCCGCGCGGCCGTTCTACCCATTGGAGCGGGAGATAGGGCGGTTTGTGGCACTGGTCGGGCGGGGGGGACTCGTGCTGGACGTGGGCAGCGGTCCTGGTCAGTACGCCCGTGAGTTGGCAAAACGTGGACTGCGGGTCGTTGCCCTGGACCTCTCGGCGGGGATGTTGGCCCAGGCCCGCCTGGCGATGACCCCCCGTCCTTTGCAGGCCGATATGCGCTACTTGCCGTTTTCCACCGGCGTGGCGGATGGCTGCTTTGTCTGTGCCTCTCTTCTTCACTTGCCCCGGCCCTATGCGATACAAGCGCTGGCGGCGTTCCGGCGTGTCCTTCGTCATGGCGGTGTACTCTACCTCGGCCTCAAAGAGGGAGTAGGGGAGGAGTGGGTGCCAGAGGGAACAGGGAGCCGACGCTTTGTCTACTACCAGCCAGCGGAGGTGGACCAGTTGCTGGTCACGGCTGGATTCCGGGTGACCGATGGTTGGGTCGGCCCACCTGGTCCAGGGCAACATCACCGTTGGATCAATCGCTTTGGGATAGCGCACTGAGCGGCATTCCCCCCTGCCCTCGTCGGTCGCAGCTCCGCACTCGCCTCTCCATCGCCCGCAGCAGACAACCGCTATAGGACTTTTGGCCTATATGCAACCCCCTTGCTCACTGGTATAATCTTTATAAGAGCGTGACCGTCCAGCCCATCTTCCCAGTTGGCCTGCTCGCGAATGAGTCAAGATGGGGATTTGCGGACGGCAAAGCCGCCTGTAAACCCCCGTCTCTCTCCTCTCAGGCGCGGGAGAGGCAACTGGGAAGGAGCGACCTGGGCAGTTACACGAGCTATCGATACGTTCTACCATCAGAATGGCGGGGATGATGGACCAGGTTTGTCGTCCGCGAATCCATCGTGCGTTCTGCTGGCTTCTGGGGATAGCGGGCCTGGTGCCGTTGCTCTTCCTCTCCAGCCAGCTCTCTCCCCATGTCTGGCTCCCGCTTTTGTTCTTTGCCCCTCTCGCCTTTGTGACCAACAGCTTTACATTCCGCATGTCCCGAACCGTCTATCTCTCTTTCGAGATGACAGTCTGTTTGATGGCTACCCTGCTATTTGGCCCTCTGATGGCGGCGTGGACGGCGGGAATCAGCGTTGTCCTCAGCGAGCTGTTTATCTTTCACCGCGGCCCCAAGTTTGCTGCCCGATCCGCCGGTATGTACATTCTGATGTGGCTACTCGGCGGGGCGGCCTACCAGGCAGTCGGTGGGGCCTTTCCCCTGATGAAGTTGGAGTTGATCGACCTCCTCCGCGCCACGTTCCTGTTCCTGGTCGTCGTGGTGGTCAACCGGGGGTTGATGTGCGTGGACCGGCTGCTGCGTGGTCTCTCCGTGCGGCAGTACCTACTGAACACCGTCCCCCGTACGGTGTGGATCGAAATGGCGTTCATGCCGTCGGGTGTCGTGATGGCGGTGGTCTATACCCGGCTCGGCCTCTTTGCCTTTCTCCTGCTCGTGAGCGTCTTCATGCTGACCCTGTTGGTAGCCCGGCAGTTGAAGCGTACTTTAGAGACACTGGAACGGCGGGTTATCGCGCTAGACGCTCTGACGCGCGTCGGGCGGGTCATCGGCTCTTCGCTGGAGATGGAGCCGCTCTTGGACTCGATCTATCGCGGTGCCAGCCAACTGATCGACACCTCCACATTCTGGATCGCTCTTTATGACCGCGAGCGGAACGAGCTGGTCTACCAGCTTCTCTACGATGATGGAAAGCCGTATGCACCTGAACGGTATCCGTACCAGCCGGGAGTAGGTCTAGCAGCCTACCTGATAGAACAGCGGGAGCCATTGCTGGCCCGCAGTCTGGCCGAGATTCAAAAGTTGCCCATCCAACTGACCACTGGAGCCAGCGGTCGGATGACGGAATCGGTATTGGGAGTGCCGATGATGGTCAAGGGCAAGGTGGTTGGGGCGATCGCCGCTCAGAGTTATGCCCCGCGCGCCTTTGACCGGCAGGACCTCAAGACCATGTTGAGTCTGGCCAACCAGGCCGCTGCCGCTCTGGAGAACGTCCGCTTGTTCGACGAGGTGGAGCAAGGACGGTACGAACTGCGCGCCGTTCTGGACGCCGTCGATCACGCCATGGTGGTGACGGACACAGAGGGGAGGGTGTGCCTGGCGAACCGGGCGATGGAAGAGCTACTGGGCGTGTCGGAAGAGAAAGCGGCCGGTCGACCGTTGGAAGAGACCGTGTCCCACGATGTCCTGCGCCTTGTGGCCCAGCAGATCGCAAAGGGAGAGATCAAGGGGAAAGTAACGACACAGGTGGAACTGAGCGACGGTCGTGTGTTGGTGGCTCATGTAGCTCCCGTCAGCGGGCCCCAGGACGAGTTGAGCGGGTACGTGGTGGCAATGGCCGACGTGACCGTCCTGCACGAGTTGAGCGAGCTCAAGTCGCGGATGATTCGCATCGCCTCTCACGACCTCCGCAATCCCCTCCACCTGGCGGGCGGGTTCTTTGGGATGTTTCTCCAAGACCTGCCACCTCTCGACCCCGACCAGGCCGACATGGCGCAGCGGGTGTGGAAGAACCTGGACGCGATGCGGCATTTGATCGACGACCTGCTGGAGCTGGAGCGGGTGGAGAACGGTAAGGCGGGGCAGGTAGAGTTGGTGAATATGGGCGATGTTGTTCGCGAGGCGCTGCGCAACCAGTACCTCTATGCCGAACTCAAGCAGCAACAGCTCCTCTCCGAGATCGAGGACAGCTTGCCCCAGGTGGCCGGGAATCGCCGTATGCTGGGCGAGGTGGTGACCAACTTGTTGGACAATGCGATCAAGTACACTCCGAGCGGAGGAACGATCACTGTTCGTGTCTGGACGGAAGAGGCCCAAGTCCTGGTCACGGTCCAGGATACCGGCATCGGCGTTCCTCAAGAGGCCCAACTCCATATTTTCGACCGCTTTTACCGCGCCAGGCAACCCGGTGCGGAGGCGGTCGCCGGCTCTGGCCTGGGGCTGAGCCTGGTGAGGGAGATCGCCGAAGAGTACAATGGCAGAGCGTGGGTAGAGAGCACGGGGGTCTCTGGCGAGGGGTCTACCTTTGGCTTTGCCCTTCCAGTGGCGATGCGTTAACGGCGCTTTTTCCGTCTCCGCTGACCGCCGCGGTAGGCCGGGGCCAGGATGGCAAAGAGCCGACAACGGCTCACGTCCAGCATCCTGGTCGCCAGGCGGGGGTCCAGTTCCTCGATGGCCGTGGCGGTAGTGATAACCGTGGGCAGGCCGGCGTTGTAGCGGTAGTCGAAAATCTGGTACAGCTTTTCCCGCGCCCAGGGCGTAGCCGATTCGGTCCCCAGGTCGTCCAGCACCAGGAAGGGTGCCTGCCGCACTTCCTCGAACCGCTTGTCAAACGAGATCGCGCTTTGGGGGTTAAAGGTAGCCCGCAGGTGGTCCAGCAAGTCGGGCACCACCACAAAGAGCACGGGGAGGGCCTGCCGGGCGCGGTGGTTGGCGATGGCGGCAGCCAGGTGGGTCTTGCCACAGCCATAGGGGCCGGTAAAGGCCAACCACCCTGTGGGATTTGTGGCAAAGTCGCGGGCAACCTCCAGCGCCCGTCGCAGGTTCTCGGCCTCTTCGCGCGGCAACTCTTTCTCCCGCAGATCAAAGCTATCCCAGGTCTGGCGGCTGTGCAGGTGCAGGCTGCTCAGGTCGAACCGGTCCGGTGTGGCACCGGACTGCCGATAGTCCGGTGCGATGATGGTGACGTTGTGGACGAGGTCCAGGTCTGTCAGCCGGGAACGGATGCGCAGGGGAATTTCCTCCAGTTGATGGTTGGTCGTGACGACGGTGGGTAACTGCGCGTTGTAGCGGTGGTTGAGGATTTGGAAGAGCTTTTCCTGTGCCCAAGAGGTGGGCGACTCGGTTCCCAGGTCATCCAGCACCAGCAGGGGGACGGTGCGCACCTCCTCGAATCGCTCATCGTAGCCGACGGTGCTGTGCGGCGCAAAGGCCGCCCGCAGATGGTCGAGGAGGTCGGGGACGGTGATAAAGAGCACCGGCTGGCCCTGCTCGACGACATAGTTGGCGATGGCAGCAGCCAAGTGGGGCTTGCCGCAGCCGTAGCCTCCCTTGAGGAGCAGCCAGCCGGAGGGGTTCTCGGCGTAGGAACGAGCGGTCTCGTAGGCCCAGCGTAGGTTCTTTTGCACCTCCGGTTGGAGACCATGTCCCTCGGGGACGAAGGAGTCAAAGGTCATCCGCGCCAGCGCGTTCAGGTTGCCGATGGCACGCAGGTGGGCGATGCGGTGCTGGCTCCTCTCTGCCAGGCGGCAGACGCAGGGGAGGAGCTTGCCAAAGTCGGGATGACCGAGCGGCACGTCGGCACGGACATAACCCAGCCCTTTGCAATAGGGGCAGACCTCGCGTTCTGCCAGGCCATTACCGCTCGATGTACTCTCCATACTCCCCTTCGATATAGCGGCGGCGGTCTCTTTCGCGGCCTCGCCGAGTGTCTTCATCTTTTTTCCCCTCGCTATGCCACCGCTGCAGGATGGCGCGAATATATTTCCAGCTCCGTTTGTTGAGGGCGACAGCCTCGCGGAAAGCCTCCTCGATCCAATCGGCGGGGTACTCCTCCTCCGCATCTTTGAGCTCGTCGGCAATGAGAGGGCTGAGAGGGCCGATGTTCTCCTCGTAAAGGGCAAAGATATTGGGACGGAGGGCCGGGACGATCTCGGGCAGCGGCTCGCCACGCCGCAGCGCCTCCACCGCGGCCCGGCCGCGTGGGGTGTTGGCAAAGTAGACCGACGTCGTTTCGCCGTCCCCCACCGTTGCCCGCAACAGTGTCCCCCGTTCCACAGCCCGCGCCAGCGCCGTCTCCACCGCCCCTCCCGTCGCCTGGCTCAGCCCGTCCAGGAGCAGCGAGTCACTCAGCAGGTCGGCGTGACGCACGTACCGCACCTGCCCCGCCTGCTGCCCCAGACGGTAGAGGATGTGGAGCGTCACCTTCAACTCGTCCAGATCGTCCACCAGTGGCAAGAGAGTGGTGAAGAACGACTCTGGGAGTCGGGCCGCGCGCATCTTGGCTGGGAAACCGGAAAACGTCCGCATTAGGAGAACTCGACCGGCAGGGGCCTGGTTTCGGCATCCTTGAACTGGGCCACATCTTGCTTGAAGAACAACTGGATGCTGCCGATGGGGCCGTGGCGGTGCTTGGCGACCTTGAGATCGGCGATGTGTTGCCGCTCGGTATCGGGTTTGTACAGCTCCTCGCGGTAGATGAACATCACCACATCGGCATCCTGCTCCAGGGAGCCGGATTCCCTCAGGTCTGAGAGCACCGGCATCTTGTTCGTTCGCTGTTCCACGGCGCGGGAGAGCTGGGAGAGAGCGACCAGGGGCACATCGAGCTCGCGCGCCAACGCCTTGAGCATACGGGAGATGTACGAGACCTCCTGCACGCGGTTCTCCACCCGCACGTCGCCGCTCATCAACTGCAAATAGTCCACAATAAGCAGGTCCAACCCGTGCTCGGCGTGGAGCCGGCGGGCCTTGGTGCGCAGTTGTAGGGCCGAGATAGAGGGCGTGTCGTCGATAAAGAGGGGCAGCTCCGATAGCACTCCCATTGCCTCGGCGATGAGCGACCACTCGTGTTCTGCGAACTTGGCCTGGCGGAGTTTCTGGGCGTCGATGCCGGTCTCGGCCGAGACCAACCGCTGCACCAACTGCTCGGCCGACATCTCCAGGCTAAAGATCAAAGTGTGCTTGCCGAGCCGGGTCGCGTTGCGGGCGAAGGAAAGGGCGAGCGATGTCTTGCCCACCCCAGGCCGCGCCGCCAGAATGATCAGGTCCGATTTTTGCAGCCCGCCCAACAGCTTGTCCAGGTCGGAGAATCCGGTTGGCACCCCCAGCATTTCGTCCTGGTGCTTGTACAGATAGTCGATGCGGTCGTAGTAGCTGTGGACGGCCACGCTGATGGGGACCACGTCGCGGGTCAGGCGACGTTGAGAGATGCCAAAGAGGGCCTGCTCCGAGCGGTCCATCACCGTGTCGATGTCCTGCTCCTCGCGGTAGGCAAGCTGGGCGATGTCGCCGGCGGCGGCGATGAGGCGGCGGCGGACGGCGGTCTGCTCGACGATGTGACCGTAGGCCTCGACGTGGATGGCGGTCGGCACGGTCTCGATCAACTGGGCGATATAGGCAGCACCTCCAGCGTCCTCCAGCAGCCCGCGTGTTTCCAACTCGTTGCGCAGGGTCACGAAATCGACCGGTTCGCGCCGCTCGTGAAGGTCGACAATGGCCTGGTAGATCCACCCGTTCTTTTGGACGTAAAAGTCATCGGCGCGCAGGAAGGACGCGACGCGGAAGAGTGCTTCCGGGTCGATGAGGAGCGCGCCCAAGACGGCTTCCTCGGCCTCGATGTTATGGGGAACTGTCTTCTCAGGTGTGATCATGCGCAATGCGACAGGGCACGAGCGAAAACGTCCGCTCCACGTTGGAGTTGCTAGTGAATTGGCATATCGTCTGTGTTCAAGTTGCTCAGGAATTCGTCAAACGCTGACTTGCCCTTTTCGATCCCTCCACCGGTCAGGTCCTCCTCAGGGACGATGCCGGCCTCTGCCATCACCATTTCGGCGACATAGATCGGGGCGTTGGCGCGAACGGCGAGGGCCATCGAGTCGGAAGGGCGAGCGTCGATCTCGACCGTTCCCCCATTGATCTCGACGACGATGCGGGCGTAAAAGGTATTGTCGCGCAGGTCAGAGACGACGATATACTGCACGACACCGCCCAGGGCCTCGATGACGTTTTTCAGTAGATCGTGGGTCAGGGGGCGTGGTGTCGTCACGTGCTGCAGTTCCAGGTTGATCGCCTCGGCCTCGTATGGCCCGATCCAGATGGGCAGATACCGCTCGGCCTCTGACTCCTTGAGCAGGACCACCCACTGCCTCTGGGCGCTCAAGCTGATCTGAATGCCTGCGATCTCCACTTGAATCATTGTCGGCCTCCGGGGTGTCCCTCGGCCTGGTCCGCCAAGACGGTTCGGACGGTACGGAGAGGCGCGGGGGACATATTCCTTCTCCGTCTCTAACCCATTATACCACAATCGAGTGGGGACGGGAAAAAAGAGGCGGGGGGTCAGCGGATGGAGCGGATGAAGCGGGTGGAGCGGATGAGGGTAGGGGCGCACCCGCGGGTGCGCCCGGATAGGCCTTTGCTGGTGGCGGCAAGGAGCGGCGGATGAATCGCGCCGCCCGGTCCCCCTCAGGTACCGCTATTGATGCGCTCTCACCGCGCCCCGCAACCTGACATCAGGGGTTGATGACGGCATCGGCGGGCATGCCCGGCTTGAGAGCGTAGTCGGGGTTGGGAATCGTCACCGTGACGGCAAAGACCAGGTTGACCCGTTCCTCCTGCGTCTGGACGTTGCGCGGCGTGAACTCGGCCTCGCCAGCAATGGCGGTGACCCGCCCATTAAAGGTCCGGTCGGGGAAGGAATCGACGGTCACTTCCACCTCTTGGTCAACCTGCACCTGCCCGATGCGGTTCTCCGGGATGTAGAGGACCAGCCGCACACTGCTCAGGTCGGCCAGCGTCAGCAGCGCGATGCCCGGTGCCGCCGTCTCGCCGACGTGACCGCTCCGGCTGGTGACCAGGCCGTCGATAGGCGAGGTCAGAGTCAACTGGGCTGCCTGGGCGTCCACCAGAGCGAGGGCGGCCTGAGCTTGATGAAGCTGGGCCTGGGCCAGAGCGATCTCCTCCGACGTCGGGCCGGCCTGCAATTCGTCCAGCGCGGCCTGTGCGGCCTGTACGGCGGCCTCCGCCGCGGTCAGCTCGGCCTCGGCGGCGTGGAGACGTGCCTCCAGGTCGAGGGGATTGGCGCGGATGGCATAGAGGAGGTTTAGATAATTTTGCGCCCCGTCGAGGCGGGCCTGGGCGGCATCCACGGCGGCCTGGGCGGCATCCACGTTCAAGGCCCAGGTCCGCTCCGTATCCCCTCCCTGGTCGCGGTAGACACCGTTGTACTGCATCTCGACCTCGTTCAAGTCGGCGCGGGCCATCTCCACGTCCTGTTCGGCTAGAGCGACCTGTGTCTGGGCCGCGGCGATCTGGGCATCCAACTCTTGGGGGTCCTCCAGCGCCTGCTGGGCATCCTCCACCGCCTGCGCGGCTCCATCCCGCTGGGACTCGGCCTGGGCGAGGGCGGCGCGTGCGGCGGCGATCTCGGCTGGTCGCGCGCCAGCCTGCACGCGGGCCAGGTTGGCCTCCGCTGCCGCCACCGCTGCCAGCGCCTCCCCGCGGCTGGTCTGTAAGAGCGCGTCGTCCAGCCGCACCAGCACCTCTCCGCTCCGCACCTCGTCCCCTTCGTCCACTAACACCTCCGCGATCCGCCCACCGATCTCGGGGGCGATGACGATCTCGTCCCCCTCGATAAAGCCGGAACCAACAATGCGGCTGTCGTCCCCGCTAGCGGCGCAGCCGGTCGACAGGGTGGCGAGCAGGAGAATGGCGAGCAGGGTGAGGGCAAACGGTACGGTTTTGCGATTCGCTGTCTGTGATTTGCGCATCCTATTGCTCCTCGGTGAGAATGACCGCATCGGCGGGCATGCCAGGCTTGAGGGCGTGGTCGGGGTTGGGGATGACGACCTTGACGGCAAAGACCATGTTCACGCGCTCCTCCTGCGTCTGGACGTTGCGCGGCGTGAACTCGGCCTCGTTGGCGATGGTGGCGACCTGCCCGCTAAAGGTTCGCTCAGGGAAGGAATCGACAGACACTTCCACCTGCTGACCGATCCGTACCTGTCCCAGCCGGTTTTCCGGCACATAGACGGTGAGCGTCACCCGGTCCAGGTCAGCCAGGGTGATGATGGCAGCGCCGGGGATGGCTAACTCGCCGGTGTGGCCGACCACCTGCAGCACCTGCCCGCCCGAGGGGGCGGTGAGGGTCAGTTTGTCCAGGATCGCCAGCGTGCTGTCGAGCTGGGCCTGGGCTTGCTGCACTTGCGCCTCCACGGCGGCGATCTCCTCGTCGGTAGCGCCATCCCGCAGGCCGTCCAGTTGGGCCTGGGCCATATCCACCATCGCCTCGGCGGCGTGGTACTGGGCCTCGGCGGCGTCCACCTGGGCTTGGAGCTCTTGCGGGTCGTTTCGCATGCGGTAGAGGAGATTCAATGTCTGTCGCGCACCGTCGTAGGCGGCCTGAGCGGTGTTGACTCCCACCCACGACTTCCAGTAGGCGGTGGGCAGGAGGTAGGCGCTCAAGGGATAGTTGATGGTGACATTCTTGTTGATCGTCAGGCTGCCGGCAGAGATGGTGACATCGTAATCTTGGTAGGTGTATGTGCCGTCGGCCAGGGTGGAGATGAACGCGACCAATTCTGGCGGCAGGCCGGGCAGGACGTCAGTTATCGTCCCGCTGGCGACCAGGTATCTCTCTGTGGTGCCCGGCGGGTGCTCCTCCCACATCTCGCCGAAGGAATCCTGGGCGATCTGGGCAGCGTCCCGCATCGCGCCGGCCTGTCTCAGCCCGGCCTCGGCCTCGGCCAGTTGGGCCTGCGCCTGCGCGATCTGGATGTCCAGCTCCTGAGGGTTGTCAGCCATCGCCAGGAGGTCCTGCCACGCCTGGTATGCCCCGTCGCGGGCGGCCTCGGCCTGGGCCAGTCCGGCCTCGGCCTGACGGATCGCTTCCGGGCGAGCGCCAGCCTGCACCTGGTCCAACGTGGCCTGGGCCACCTCCAGACCCGCCTGCGCGATCGCCACCTGGGCCTGGGCCAGCGTGTCGTCCAGCCGGACCAGCACCTCGTCTGGCTCCACCTCGTCCCCCTCGGCTACCATTATCGCAGCGATGCGCCCACCCACCTCGGAACCGATGGTGATCTCTTCCGCCTCGACAAAGCCGGAGGCGGAGATGCCGCTGACCTCCGGCTTGGTCAGTTCCAGCTCCAGCAGCGCCTGCTGCCAAGTGCCCGGGCTGAGGACAAAGTAGAGGGCCGCAGCCGCGACGATGAGGAGGACCACAGCGATGATGATGAGCGGCACAAGTTTTTCTCGTTTCATATTTTTTCTCCTGCCCCTACGTTCGCATATTGGAGATGAAAACATCCTCAAGCGAGGGAGCGATGACGTCGAGGGCATGCACCTGCACCCCGGCTTTGGCCAGGGCCTGGGCGATGCGGGGTTTCTCCTCCGCGATGCCCTCGGCCACCACATGGATCAGCGCGCCGTAGAGCGCCACTTCCTCGAAGCGGCTCATTCCCCTCAAGACGGGAATCGCCACCTCCGGCTGATCGCAATCGATTTCCAACACCTGTCCCTGCATTTCATTCAACTTGATCTCTGCCGGCGGACCCTGGGCGATGATGTGCCCACTGTGGATGAAAGCCAGGTCCTGGCAGTGTTCAGCTTCGTCCATATAGTGCGTCGTCACCAAGATCGTCGTCCCCTCTTCGGCCAACTGGTAGAGCAGGTCCCAGAACGCGCGACGAGAGATCGGGTCGACGCCAGCGGTCGGCTCATCCAGAAAGAGCATCTGCGGCTCGTGGAGGATAGCCGCTCCCAGAGCCAGTCGCTGTTTCCAGCCGCCGGAGAGATTGCGGGTCAGTTCCCGCTCTCGCCCCCGCAGCCCTGCCATCCCGATTGCAAACCGCTTGCGCTCTCGTAACCGTTCGCCGCGCACGCCGTAGGTGCGTCCATAGAACTCGAGGTTCTCACTCACTGTCAGGTCCCGGTAGAGGCTAAAGCGCTGCGACATATAGCCGATATTCTTGCGGATCTCTTCCGCCTGGCGGACGATGTCATATCCCAGCACGACGGCGCGACCAGAGGTGGGACGCAGGAGGCCCAGGAGCATGCGGATAGTGGTCGTCTTGCCCGCGCCGTTGGGTCCCAGGAAGCCAAATATCTCGCCACGGCGGATGTAGAAGGTGACGCCATCGACGGCGGTGAAATCGCCAAACTTTTTTGTCAGGTTGACAACCTCGACAGCATAGTCTTTCACAACTTGGAATCTCCCATCACGCAATGCGCGCTAGGTATTGCTTGTTCCGTATTCCGTCTCTTCCACCCGTTTCCGTATCAGCGAGATGAACGCCTCCTCCATCCGCGGGCGGGTCTGGCGCAGTCCCTGGACGCCGATCCCCGCCCCGGTCAATGCCTGCTGGAGCGTGGCGGCGCGGTGCGCGGCGTCATCGACAAAGACATGGAGCAGGTCACCGTAGGTCTGAATCTCGAGCACACCTGGCTGCTCTGCGAGAATGCGGGCGGCCTCCCGCAATCGGTCGGGGCGCAGCTCCAACAAGTCCCCCTCCACCAGCCCCTTGATCCGCTTGGGAGTATCACAGACGACGATGCGACCCTCGAACATCAGCGCTACCCGCGAGCAGCGCTCTGCCTCATCCATATAGGGCGTGCTGACAAAGAGCGTCACACCCTGCAGGTGCAACTCGGTCAGGATATCCCAGAACTCGCGGCGGGAGACGGGGTCCACGCCAGTGGTCGGCTCGTCCAAAAAGATGATCTGGGGGTGGTGGATCAGCGTGCAGGTCAGAGCGAGCTTTTTCTGCATTCCACCGGAGAGGTGGGCGGCGCGGCGGCCCTGGAACTCGGTCAGCCGGGCGAACTCGAGCAAGCGGGCGGTTCGCTCGCGGCGTTCCTCGCGTCCTACGCCAAAGATGTCGGCGAAAAAGGTCAGGTTCTCCAGGACCGTCAGGTCGCCATAGAGGGAGAACTGCTGCGCCATATAGCCGATCCGCTTCTTGATCTCTTCTGGCTCCCGTACCGTATCGAACCCGGCGACGCGGGGACTGCCCGCGCTGGGGTTCATAATGGCACACAGCATACGGATCGTCGTCGTCTTGCCCGCGCCATCCGGTCCCAGCAGGCCAAACACCTCGCCGTGGCGGACATTCAGGTCGAGCCCATCCACAGCGGTCACCGCTTTGAACCGCTTGGTCAGCCCTGCGGTTTCTATCACAGGACGCTCGTCATTCATTGTCCATCGTCCACTCTATTCCAGCCGCTTGCGGAAGCGGGTAGCCGCCAGCAGCGTGATCACCACGCCGAAAATGGTCAGGGCGAGCACCTCCGGAAACAGCGCCGTCACGCCCACCCCCTTGAGGATAATGCCGCGAATGACAATCAGCATATAGCGCAGTGGGATCAGGTAACTGACCAACTGTAAAGAGAACGGCATCGCCTCGAGGGGGAAGAAAAAGCCAGCCAAAAAGATCGAGGGGAGCAACATCAGCCACACCGTCAACATCGCCTCCTGTTGCGTGTCGGCCACGCTAGAGATAAAAATGCCGATGCCCAACGAAGTCAGCAGGAAAAGCGCCGACAGGCCCAGCAACAGCCCCAGGCTGCCGTGGATGGGCACTCCGAACCAAAGGAGGCCAATAGCCAGCACCTCCAGCTCGTCGAAGAAAGCGACGAGCACATAGGGAATCACCTTGCCCACGATCAGTTCGACGGGGCGGACAGGGGTGACCATCAGTTGTTCGATTGTGCCCTGCTCCCGCTCGCGCACGATCGCCAGTGCGGTCAGCATAATGGTGACCGTAAAGAGGATCGTCGCGATCAGCCCCGGAATCATAAAGTTGACGCTTCTCATCTCTGGGTTGTACCAGACACGGGGGCGAATCTCCAGGGCGGTCATCTCGTCTATGGAAACACCCAATCGTCGCTCGATGAAGCGCATGTTTTGCGCCTGCCCCACCTGCTGGGAGGAGGCAAAGACCGCATTGGCCACATTGGGGTCGGAGCCGTCGATGACAAAGGCCACGCTGGTCGTCCGACCGGACAGTATGTCCGCTCCGTAGCCGGCGGGGATGAGCATTCCTGCCCGTATCGTTCCCCGATCCACCATCTGGCCCAGTTCGTCCTCATTGTCGACATAGGCGACGATATCAAAATAATCCGAGGCGCGGTAGGCCTCGACCAGCTCCCGGCTTTGGGCGGTAGCGTCGGCGTCGAGCACTGCTATGCGCAGGTGTTCGATGTCGGTGGTGGCGGCGTACCCCAGCAGAAAGAGCTGAATCACGGGGATGAGGAACATCACCACCAGCGTCCGGCGGTCGCGTATGATGTGGAGCAGTTCCTTGCGGGCGATGGTAAGAGTGCGGGCGATCATTTCGCTATCTCATCTGATCGGGGGCGGAGGCCGTCAAAGATGAGAGTTGCCAACACCTCCGGCAGGTCGTCCCACCTTGCCTGTACCTGCTCATCGCCAAAGAGGCGCATCACCAGCAGCCCGACGAACATACCCTGCAGGGAGCGCACCGTCAGCGGCACGTCGACGGGGCGCATATTCCCGTCCTCGACCTGAGCCAGCAGGTACTGCTCCAGCATCATGGCGATGCGCGACACGTACTGTTGATAGAAGGTCTTGCGCAGTTCCGGATCTACCAGCACCTCTGGCAAGACAGCCTGGAACAGTTCCTGTTGTCGGGCGATGCGGGTCATGCGGCAGCGAAAGTTGGCGATGAAGAAAGTACGCACGTCGCCCTGCAGTGGTTCTGCCAGCTCGCCGTCCAGGGACTCTAACTCGGCCAAGCGGGTCATCAGGCCGACCACCAGGTCGGACTTGGTGGCAAAGTAGTTATAGATCGTGCCCTCGGACACGCCGGCCGCGCTGGCGATCTCTTTGGTGCTGGCGCGGTGGAAGCCCTTCTCGGCGAACACCTGGGCGGCGGCGTCGAGAATCTGATTGCGTCGTGCCTCGGCCAGTTGCTGTCGTATCGGGTCTCGAGCAGACATATGACCCTCCTTGAGTGAGTCATCACTCATATATGTGAGTAGTCACTCACTATGATATTATACCGCAAGCGGAGGGGCTCGTCAAGAGAGTGAGTTTTTAAGGTTCGGTTTACCGGCAGAGCTTGACGCTGGCGGGGGAACTATGCCACCCCATCCAGCGCGCTCCGCATCAGCGCATACAGGCAATGAACACGTCCTCCAGAGAAGGCTCGATGACGGTCATGGGACCGGGGGCGACCCCCACCCGGCGCAGCTCGGCAGCGATCTCTTCCTTGCGCCGCTCCATCCCGGTACCGACGACATGCACCAGCGAGCCGTACATAGCTACCTCCTCCAGCTCCAGCCGGCCGGCATCGCGGGCGGCGCGCAGCGCTTGAACAGCGCGAGGAGGATCGGCGGGGGCGATCTCTAGCACCTGACCCCGCATCACGCTATGTTTGATCTCCTCCGGCGACCCACTGGCGATCAGCCGTCCGCGCTGGATAAAGGCTAGCCGGTGGCAGTGCTCCGCTTCGTCCATATAGTGGGTGGTGACAAAGACCGTGACCCCCTCGGCAACCAGCTTGTAGAGCAGGTCCCAGAAAGCCCGCCGCGAGACGGGGTCCACGCTGGCGGTTGGCTCGTCGAGGAAAAGCAGTTCGGGGCGGTGGAGGATGGCGGCGCTCAGCGCCAACCGCTGCCGCCAGCCTCCGGCGAGATCTTTGGTGTGCGTGTGTTCGTGGCCCTCCAGGTCGGTCATGCGGAGCGCTTCCTGGATGCGTTCCTTCAGCCGGTCGTTTCCCAGCCCGTATGCCCGCCCGTAGAAGCGCAGGTTTTGTAGCACCGTCAGGTCGTTGTAGAGGCTAAAGCGCTGCGACATATATCCGATTCGGGGCCGAATCCGCTCCGGATGTTCCGCCACCGCCACGTCCAACACCGTCACCGTTCCGGCGGTCGGTTTCAGCAGCCCCAGCATCATACGGATGGTGGTGGTCTTGCCCGCGCCGTTTGGTCCGAGAAAGCCAAATACCTCGCCCCTGTGGACCTCGAAATCGATCCCGTCCACGGCGGTGAAATCGCCGAACTGTTTGGTCAGGCTACGAGCCACGATGGCTAATCTGTCATTTCCCATTGACTCGCCTACTTGTTCAATCCAGCGCCCGGCGGACATAGCGCAGCGAGAACGTACCGATCACCAGCCCCAGCCCCACCAGCGCCAGCACGTGGGGCCACAATACGCTCAACCCGGCCCCCTTGAGCAAAATCCCACGCAGGATGTCCAGCCAGTGGTGAGCCGGGATAAAGTTCGCCACGAACCGCATGACGGGGGGCATGGATTCGACCGGGGCGGCGTAGCCGGTGAACATAAAATCGGTCATGCCGATCATCATGACCAGCAAAAACGCCTGGTGCTGCGTGCGCGACATGATCGAGATGACCATGCCCTTGCCCAGCTCGACCAGCAGGTAGCCAAAGGCCAGAACGAGCAACAGGGACAGCGACCCCCGGACAGGGATGCCAAAGGCGAAATGGACCGCGCCGAGCATGAGCAAAAAGTCGGCAAAGCCCACCAACACGACCGGGATGGATTTGCCGATGATGATCTCCATCGCGGAAAACGGCATGACCAGCAGTTGCTCCAACGTGCCCAATTCCCGCTCACGGGAGAAGGAGAGCGCAGCAAAGAGAAGCGTCGTGAATTCCAGCATCAGCCCCAGTTCGGCGGGGGTCATGTAAAACGCCTCGGTCAGAGTCTCGTTGAACCAGACGCGCAGGCTGAGAGCAAATCCGGCGAAAGACTCTTTTTTCAACCCCAATCGGCGCAGCGTGATGCGCTGCCCCATCTCGCCAATGGCCCCTTTGACCGACCGCAGGGCAGCCGTGGCCGGGGTGCTCTCGGCTCCGTTGAGCG
>JAOZPF010000196.1 GCA_029932895.1 Anaerolineae bacterium
CTGGCCTTTTTCTCCACCGGAGCGCTCCTCTTTGCCGTGCGGCTCGCCGGGCGGGGCCGCCCGACGGATGGGGCGTGGGCTGGGCTGTGGGCCGGGCTGGCGGTGGGGTGCAAGGCCGGGGGAGCGCTCCTGGCGCTGCCGCTGGCGGCTGGCTCCCTCGTGGGGCCGGGACCGCGCCGCGCGCGTGCGGTGCGGGGGCTGGTGGCGCTGGTTGCTGCGCTGGTCGCTTTTGCCCTCACAAATCCTTTTGCCCTGCTCAACCTGCGCCACTTGGCGAGCAACGTGGCTGTCCAGGCCGCGCTGGCCCGTGGCGCGGTCCAGGCCCCCTACACCTTGCAGTACCATCGCACCATGCCCTATCTCTACCCCCTGGTTCAGCAGTTGGCCTGGGGGATGGGACCACTGCTGGGGCTGGTCTGTCTTGGGGGGCTGGCGGTGGCGGTGTACTGCGTGGCGCGGCGTCCGCCGCGGGCAGGGGAGTGGGTCGGGTTGGCATGGGCGCTCCCTTTCTTTGCCTTCACCGGCGGGCTTTTTGCCAAGTTCCCCCGCTACATGCTCCCTCTCCTTCCCCTGCTGGCGGTCTATGGGGCCTGGCTGGTGGGGCTGGCGATTGAACGTTGGCCTCTAGCTGGGTGGACGCTGGCGCTGCTGGCGTTTCTCCCGGCAGGGGCGGTCTCTCTCGCCTTGCTCATCTCCTACCGCCAGCCGCACCCCTGGGTGGCGGCATCGGACTGGTTGCGCGCCAGTGTTCCGCGGGGGGCGGTCATCGCGGTGGAGGAGTGGGACCACCCGCTGCCCCTCGACCCCTCGGGCTATGACCTGCGGCTCCTTCCGCTCTATGGTGAGGAGAGTGATGAAAAGTGGGCGGTGGTCGAGGGCACGCTGGCGGAGGCGGACGTGGTTGTCGTCGCCAGCCGGCGCGGCTATGGCGCGCTGGCGGGGTGGCCGGAGCGGTTCCCAAGGACAGCCGAGTACTACCGGGCGCTCTTCACTGGCGGGCAAGGCTTCCGGGTGGCAGCCTGTTTTGGGCGCTGGCCCCACATAGGCCGGGTCGTCCTGGCGGACGACCCCTTTGGCGCAGTGGGACTGCCGGCCCCCGCCTGTCCGGATGACCTCCCGCTCTCCCGCCTGCCCCGGCTGGACGAGAGCTTTGTTGTCTATGACCACCCGCTGGTGATCATTCTGCGCCGCTGACATTTCCTCTCTTCTTGTCCCCCGCCTCTTTTCCCCTGCCCCTGGCGGTGGTATAATCCCCTGCTGTGAAGAGACGATACCAGTTGTGGCTGGGCCTGGGAGTCAGTGCCATCGCGCTGGTTCTGGCGCTCGTGGGCATCAACATTCATCAGGCGGTGGAGACGCTGGCTCGGGCTGACTACATTTTCCTGCTTCCCGCCGTCTTGGGGGTCCTGGCCTACCTGCTGGCGCGATCCGCCCGTTGGCGGATTCTCCTGGGGCCGGGCGTGAGCCTGGCGCGTTGTTTTTGGGTGACCAATGTCGGCTACCTGGTGAGCAACATCCTCCCTTTCCGGCTGGGCGACCCGGCTCGGGCAGTGGTGATCGGGCGTGATGGGGGCATCTCCACGGCAGCGGCTCTTTCGACCGTCGTGGTGGAGCGGGTGCTGGATATGCTGATGGTGGTGGCCCTGTTGGCTGGCATAACGCCCTTTATGGGTGGGGTTGGAGGCGCTGTGGGAGCGGGGGCGGTGGCAGGTGGGGCGGCGCTGGTAGCATTGGGTGTGCTCTTTGCCTTGGCCCTGCGCCCCGATTGGGGCCGCCGGGCGGTGCGCTGGGCGTTGGCACGGCTCCCCCGGTTGGACGGGGAGCGCTGGGCGGGGGCGCTGGACGGCCTCTTTGAGGGGCTGGCCCCACTGCGCTCTGGTCGGACCGGGCTGGCGCTCTTGGGCTGGTCGGTTATTTCCTGGGCCGCCGTGGTTTTTGTCTACCAGGCGCTCCTGCGGGCTTTTCTCCCCCAGCCACCCGCTTTGGCGGCCCCTTTTCTTGTCTGCGTGCTGGGGTTGGGGATGGCGGTGCCCTCATCGCCGGGGGCGGTGGGCGTCTTTCATGCCATCGCTCGCTACGGTCTCACCGTTCCTTTTGGCGTGCCGGTGGGGCAGGCGGTCACTGTGGCCTTTGGTGCGCACGCCTTTCAGTACATTCTGACGTGTCTACTGGGCCTGGTCGGGCTGGCGCGGGAGAGTCTCTCCTTGAGCTGGCTGCGGGCGCAGGTCGCGAACGTGGAGGAGGTGGAATGAGCAAGCGATACCTGGTTACTGGCGGCGCCGGCTTCGTCGGAGCCAACTATGTCCATCGGCTGCTGGGGCGGGGGGAGGAGGTGACGGTCTATGACAATCTCTCCCGCCACGGCACGGAGGCCAACATGGCCTGGTTGCGGGCGGAGCACGGGGAGGACGCGTTCGAGTTGGTGGTGGCTGATGTGCGGGATGCAGCATCGCTGGCGGAGGCCGCACGCGGAGCCGACGTGGTCGTCCACCTGGCGGCGCAGGTGGCGGTGACGACGTCGGTGGATGATCCGCGGACCGATTTCGAGATCAATGCGTTGGGCACTTTCAACGTCCTGGAGGCGGCCCGCCTGTCGGGACGCAAGCCGGTGGTCATTTACGCCTCCACCAACAAGGTATACGGCGGGATGGAGGATGTGGTAGTGGTCGAAGGAGAGAGCCGCTACCGCTACCGCGACCTGCCCGGCGGCGTGCCCGAATCACAGCCGCTGGACTTTCACTCCCCCTATGGTTGCTCCAAAGGGACCGGCGATCAGTACGTGCGCGATTATGCCCGCATCTATGGCCTGCCGACGGTGGTCCTGCGCCAGTCCTGTATCTATGGCCCGCGGCAGATGGGGGTGGAGGACCAGGGTTGGGTGGCCTGGTTCGTCATCGCCGCTGTCACCGGCCGGCCGATCACTATCTATGGCGACGGCAAGCAGGTGCGAGATGTGTTGTACGTGGATGATCTGCTTGATGCCTATGACGCGGCGATCCGCCGTATCGACAGCGTGGCGGGCAAGGTCTACAACGTCGGCGGCGGGCCTTCCCGCACGATGTCGGTCTGGGCCGAGTTCGGGCCACTGCTGGAGCGACTGCTGGGTCGCTCTATCCCCGTCGCCTATGGCGACTGGCGGCCGGGCGACCAGCCGGTCTATGTCTCTGATATCGACAAGGCGCGGCACGAGTTGGACTGGGAGCCGCGTGTCGGCGTGGAAGAAGGAGTGCGGCTGTTGGTCGACTGGGTAAAGTCGAACCGGCGGTTATTCGAGTGATGGATGTCCTGATTGTTCTTACCTATTACCGGCCCCACACCAGCGGCCTGACTATCTATGCGGAGCGGCTGGCAAAGGGGCTTGCGCGGCGGGGCCATCGGGTGACGGTGATGACCTCCCGCTTTGACCGTTCTACGCCCTTGGAGGAGGTGCAGGAAGGAGTGCGTGTCCTGCGCGTGCCGGTCGCCTTTCGCGTCAGCAAGGGAGTCATCATGCCCACTTTCGGCTTTGTCGCCACCCGGTTGGTGCGGCAGCACGACGTGGTCAGCCTGCATCTGCCCCAGTTCGATGCGGCGGGCGTGGCGGCGCGCGCGCGTTTGCTGGGCCGCCCGGTGACGCTGACCTACCACTGCGATCTCAAGCTGCCGCCCGGTCCCTTTAACCCCCTGGTCAACCGGGTGGTGCTGGGGATGAACCACCTGGCGGGGCTGTGGGCCGACAAGGTAGTGGCCTACACCGAGGATTTCGCCACGCACTCCCCCTACCTCTCCCGCTTTGCTGCCAAAGTAGAGGTCATTCCCCCGCCGGTCGAGCTGCCAGCCGTCACCGCGGTCCAGGTGCACGAGTTCGCCCGGCAGCACGGTCTGGAGGAGGCGGGGCCGGTGATCGGGATGGCGGCCCGTTTGGCGGCGGAAAAGGGGGTGGAGGTGTTGCTGGAGGCACTGCCCCGTGTGCTGGAGGTCCACCCGCGGGCGCGAGTTCTCTTTGCCGGGCAGTACCGGGACGTGTTGGGGGAGGAGGCTTACGCCCGCCGCCTGGCCCCTCTTTTTGCCCGTTACCGCGACCACTGGACCTTTTTGGGGGTGCTGAACCCAACCGAGATGGCGGCCTTTTACCCCAACCTGGATGTCATTGTCGTCCCCAGCCTGAACTCGACCGAATCGTTTGGGTTGGTGCAGGTGGAGGCGATGCTGTGCGGCACCCCTTCCATCGCCAGTGACCTGCCCGGTGTGCGCCAGCCGGTGTTGCAGAGCGGAATGGGTGAAGTGGTGCCGGTCGGTGACGGCGGTGCGTTGGCCGACGCCATCCTTCGTGTAGTCAGTAAACGGGAACAGTACATCCGCCCCCACGACGAGATCGCCGCCCGTTGGAACGTTGAACGCACGGCAGCGGGGTACGAGGCTCTGTTCGAGCGGCTGCTGAAACGGTAGGGGCGGGCGCACACGCAGGTGCGCCCCTACGGGACGGCGTGGGATGGAAGCATGGGCGCACACGCAGGTACGACTACGGAGCGGTGTGGGTGTTGTGTCTGTCCTGATATGGGAGGTGGAATGATGTGTGCCAAGAACAGCTCCCGTCTGCTGGGGGCTTTGCTCCTGGGAACGTCGCTGTTTGTTGCTCTCTTCCTGGCCCTTCGTTCTCCAGTTCGGGTGACGGCGGCCCTGGACGCTGGCTCCGGCGATGTGGTGATCAACGAGGTCGCTTGGATGGGCAGTGACGCCAGCGCCAACGACGAGTGGATTGAGTTGTACAACACCACCGACCAGCCCATCACGCTCACCGGCTGGAGCCTGGAGGCCAGCGTCAACGGCCCCGACATCCTTTTGAGTGGCACTATCCCGGCGCACGGTTACTTTTTGCTCGAACGGAATGACGACAACACTGTCAGCGACATCACCGCCGACCAACTGTATGGCAACGACGGCTCCGCCTGGGCGCTGGGCAACAGCGGCGAGGTGCTGACCCTGACCGACAGCCTGTCCAACGTCATTGACGTTGCCAATGGCGACGGCGGCGCTTGGCCCGGCGGTGACAACGACCCCAAGCTGACGATGGAGCGCATTGATCCCACCGCCCCCGACGCGTCCGCCAACTGGGGCAGCAACGACGGCCTGACCCGCAACGGGCTTGACGCCCTCGGCAACCCCATCAACGGCACACCCGGCGCGCAGAACAGCCGCTTTGCCGTTCCCGGCCTGAGCATAGCCAAGTCCGGCCCGGCTTATGTTACCGCCGGAGCGGACCTGGTCTGCCACATCGCTGTGAGCAACACCGGCAGCCTCACCGTGACCACCGTCGTCATCACCGACCTGCTCCCTTCGGCTCTATCGTTCGTCTCCCAGACAGCGACGCTTTCCTTTAGTCACCCATCGTCGGCGACGCTGCTCTGGCAGGTGGACGAGCTGCCGCCCGGCGCGCGTCGCTTTGTCACCCTCACCCTCCACCTGTCCCCCGGCCTGACGGGGACGGTGTGCAACGTCGTCACTGCCACCGCCGCCGGCGGGCGGCAGGCAGCGGCCTCTTGGAGCGCGGACGTGATGCCCGACCTGCACATCTACGCCGCTCATCCCCAGGCCCTCTACGGCAGCGACGAGGCGGTAGCCTTGCTGGGCGTCGGAGCGGCCCCGCTCGCGGTCGGCGGCTGGAGCCTCAATGACTCCGGTGGCTCTTTTGTCTCCCTGACCCCCACCGACACGCTAGCGCCGGAC
>JAOZPF010000197.1 GCA_029932895.1 Anaerolineae bacterium
CCCCTCATCCGGGTATTGTTGGGAACGGTGCAAGGAGGGTGGCCGGCGGTCGCGCGCTACTGCGCCTTGCCCAAGTTCACCATCATCGTGCTGGGGTTGGTCTATATCCTTGGCAGTTCACTGTCGCTGCTCTGGAGCCGGATGTTCAGGCGAGAGTGAAAGGGCGGATGACCAAGGTCACCAGCGACCTGCAACCTGAAACCCGCGGCCTTCCTCCGAGGTAACAAATGCTTAAAACGCCCAAGTTGCCGCTGACAGCGCCGTTTCTCCTCGCCTTCTCGCTGCTGGCTCTGCTGATCATCTCCTGCGGGGTCGTCGCCGGGCCTGGCCCGACCGCAGCGGTTGAGCCTGAGGTCATCGCGCCCCCCGCCCAGCCCCCCGCCGTCGCCCACGGTGAGCCGTTGACGCTCGGCTTTCCCCGTCTGGGAATGTGGTGGCCCGATCCCTGGGAACAACCCCTGGAGGAGATTGCCCGCTACGACTGGGTCATTCTAGGCGATTGGGACACCAAGTTCATCACCCCACTGCGAACGCTCAATTCCGATATCATACTCCTCAATTCGACCAACGCCTGCGAGTTGGATTTCGACCCCGATGCCCCGCCGGAGGAGAACGGCGAGGTACTGGCGATCCCGCCCGAATGGTTCCTCACCCAGGTCGGTTCCACGCTGGCGGACCCGGTGGATGCGGTGACGACGACCTTTCACGTCGCCGCGATCACCGCCACCGATGGCATCAGCACCTACGAACTGTTCGTCATCAGCGACACAGTGCTCATCGAGGGGGAAAGCGTGCTGATCGAGGCGGTGGATGAGGGGAACAGGACGCTCACCGTCCGCCGGGGGTACGTTCGCCCCGCCTCTCCGCACGCCGCCGGGACGCACCTGGCGGCGCACATCTCCTTTTGGCCCCATAGCTGGATGCTCAACCTCTCGACGCTCTGCCCCACTGCCGTCGTCAGCCCGGTAATCGGCCCGGAGACCTGGGCTGATTACAACGCCCGCGTCGCCGTGGGGCTGCTCGCCAACCCGCTGTGGGACGGCCTCCTGATCGACCGTTCCGACCCCAACGAGAGCTGGCTTATCGGCAACTCGACGGCGCGAACCATCGACCCCGACCAGTCCGACACGCTGCTCAGCGACTATGGCGAGTTCGACGAGGCCTGGAACGAGGGGTTGCGCCAGTATGAGAGCCTCATCCGCCAGGCCGTCGGCGACGAGCGGATCATTTTCGTCAACTGGGGGATGGCAAATTACGACTTGCTCAACGGCAACAACTTTGAGGGCTTTCCCGACGACGACGGCGGGCTGTACGACACGCCCTGGCAGGCGGTGACGATGGGGCCGTTCAGCAACGGCAGCTATTTCGACTGGCTGGAGCACGCCCAGCAGCCCAACCTGACCATGATCGAGACCTATGAGGACGACGGCGGCCCGGACGCCACCGGCAATGGGGAGTACGACAACCCCTGCGACGACCCCGGCTTTGTGCCCAACTATCGCAAGATGCGCTTTGGCCTGGCGACGGCACTGCTGCACGACGGCTTTTACAGCTACGAGATCAACACCAACGGCCACGGCTCGCTCTGCCTGCTCTGGTTCGATGAATATGACAACGCCGGAGCGGGGCGCAGCTATCTCGGTCAGCCGCTTGGACCGGCCTACCGCGTCGCTGATAACACTTTGGGTGACAACCAACTTGCCGGGGCTGGCTTCGACAGCCAAGACGACCTGGACAGGTGGGGGCTGTGGGTTGAGAGCGGGTACACAGCTACCCTCTCCCTTGACACTACGAACCCCGTCGTGGGCAGTGGTGCGGCGCGCATAGATGTCACCCAGGCACAGGGCACTGACTGGGAGGTCGCCCTCTCCTTCGAGCCGGTGGAGGTCGTCTCCGGCACCGACTACACCATCAGCTTTTGGGCCAGAGCTGAACGGGAGCGGCCTCTCAGCCTGTGGGTGCAGCAGGCCGAGGACCCTTGGGAGACCTATATTTGGGTTGGAGAGTTGGTTCTGACGGCAGAATGGCAGCAGTATGTGATGACGACGGCCTCTGTCGGCAGCGACACAGCCGCCGAGTTCGACTTTGGCCTGGGCCAAGTCACTGGCACAGTCTGGCTGGACGATGTGCGCTTGCAAGAGGGAAGCAACGAGGTATGGCGACGCGACTATGAGAACGGGGCAGTGCTGCTCAATGCTACCTCTGTGACGCAGACCATCCCCTTGCACACCGCCATGCGCCACATCGCCGGCACCCAAGATCCGGCGATCAATGACGGCCGCGTGACCACAAAAGTCGTCCTGCCCCCGCACGACGGCCTGATCCTGCTGCGCGAGCAAATGGTCTACCTGCCAATTATGCTCGATAACTAGAGCGCCGCGTCTCTTCCTGCCCGCGTCTTCCATCCCCTGCTTGCGTTCCCATCAGCGTACCATATAATAGTGAGCAAAGCACAGCACGGGACCACCACTCCCCTGCCGCGTAGGCAGAAGGCAACCTGTCCCACGCCCTAACGGAAATTGGGGACACAAGGTGATGCTCGAGATTTACCTTTTCGGAGGGATGGAGCTAAATTCTCAAGGGGAATCCCTGTCGCTGCCAGCCACAATCCGCTCTCGCTCTCTGTTAGCCTATCTGGTCACGCACCGCCCAAGTTCACACTACCGCGAACGATTGGCCGGCCTCTTCTGGCCCGACCGCTCCCGCAGCAAGGCACTGCGCAGTCTGAGCACCGCCCTTTGGCACATCCGACGTGTCCTCCCGGCGGATGAGTACATCATCGCCGACGCGCAGCGGGTGCAGTTCAACCCCCGTAGCGATTACTGGCTCGATGTGGAAGAGTTCAAGGCTGTATGCTCCAGGGCCTCTGGTTCGCCCAACCCAAAACCTGAAGCGCTAGAGAGCGAATGCGAGCGGCTCCAGCACGCGGTGGCTCTGTACCGAGGTGACTTTTTGGAGGGGTTCTACGACGACTGGTGCCTAGAGGAACGTTACCGACTGGAGGCCCTGTACCTGGAAGCGCTGGAGCGGTTGGCAGTGTGCCACGAGGCGCTGGATCAACCGGAGGAGGCGCTGCGCGCCATCCGGTTGCTTCTCGCCCGTGACCCGCTGCGGGAGGACATACACCGTGCAGCCATCCAGCTACACACACTCCTGGGCAACCGGGCCGAGGCGCTGCGCCAGGCCCGCTGGTGCCGCGCCGTGCTGCAAACCGAACTGGGCGTTGAACCAGCGCCGGCGACCGCCGCTCTCTGCGACGAGTTGCTCGGTCCAGCCTGGCGGCACGGCCCAGGCTCCTCCCCCAAAAAGAGCGCGGCGCCTCCCAATCTGGCAGCCGGGTTCCTGTCCCGCCCCCCCTTTGTGGGCCGCGAGCCCGAGATGCAGAGGCTGACACTTTGCTGGGAACGTACCCGGACCGGACAAGGCTGCCTGGTCCTGGTGAGTGGCGAGGCCGGCATTGGCAAATCCCGCCTGGTTGAGGAATTCAGCTCTTGGGTCCGCCAGCGGGGCGGCTGGGCAGTTGGCGCGGCACAGCGCAGCACGTCCAATCCGGCGAACGGAGCGCTTTCTCCGACGAGGCCGGGCTACTCGCTTTCCTCCAGCGTTGGGTGCATATGGAAAAGGACCACGAGATAGACTCAGGAGAGGGGGAAAAAATGGACCCAGGCTCATACAACGTCAACCGCTCCCACCGGGGCCGGGATGCAGAGGTGCAGCGGTTGGCTGCCCAAGCCCGCCTTGGTTGGAAAAAAGAGGCACGCACCCTCGCCTGGTTCGGTCTGGAGGACGGGATGTCCGTGCTAGAATTGGGCAGCGGACCGGGCTTTATCACAGAACAACTGCTGACCCTGCTGCCTCATAGCGTCATCACCTGCCTGGAGATCGACCCCTCGCTCGTCGCCCAAGCCAAAGAGTACCTGCGGGACATGGGGGGCGAGCGGCTGCACTTTGTGCAGGCGTCGGTGATGGATACCGGCCTGCCCGATGCGAGCTTTGACTTTGCCTATGCCCGCCTGCTCTACCAGCACCTCCCCGACCCCCTCGGCGCGAGCCGGGAAGTGTGGCGCACGCTCAAGCCGGGCGGCCGGCTGGTGGTCTATGACATCGACGACGAGATCGCCAACCTGCTCGACCCGCCGGTGCCCGAATGGCCGCTGGTCTCGGCGCGGTTCGCCCAGGCCCAGGCGGCCCAGGGCGGCGACCGGCAGATCGGGCGACGGCTGTGGCGCATCCTCCGTGAGGCCGGATTCCAAGACCTGGACCTGGAGGTAATCGCCCACCACAGCGACGACCTGGGCATCGAGACGTTCCTGCCGCAGATGGACCCGGACCGAGCGTTGCCGCTGCTGCGGGCGGGGCTGCTCTCTGAAGAGGAGGTGGACGCTCTCCGCGCCGCCCGCGATAGGTTCCTGGCTGCGCCAGAGCCGTACATTATGATGCTGAGCCTGATGGTGGGCGGCACCAGGCCGCCCGCAGGGAAAAACCAGAGTTAGAGAAAGGGAAAGGCACAAGCACAAAGGAGGTAGAGATGAAGAACAGGTTATCATTCATAGCATCCAGTGTCGTGGCAGGAGTGGCACTGGTCGCCCTCTTGCTGGTTGCCACCAGCGCCCGGGCACAGCCAGGGGCAGCTTCCCAGGATGCCACCCTCGCAGCCAGCACGACCATCCTCTCCAACACCATCTCCTACCAGGGGCGGCTGCTGGATGGCGGCGGCAATCCGGTGAACGGCACGCAGGTGATGACCTTCAGCCTGTACACCACGCCAAGCGGCGGAACACCCCTCTGGTCCCAATCCGGCAACGTGATGGTGGATGACGGGCTGTTCAACGCCTATCTGCAGATCGGCCCGGCCCACTTCAACGGTCAGCAACTGTGGTTGGGAGTACAGTTGCCGGGAGAGGCGGAGATGACCCCCCGCCAGCCGCTCCTGCCTGCCCCATACGCCCTCTCGCTGCGTCCGGGAGCGGTCATCAGCGGCAGCCGTGCGAACGTCGGGGCACTAAACGTGGTCAACGGCGATAGTTCGACCGGCGGCGGCTATGGCATCTCGGCGATCAACTACAGCCAGAGGACATGGAGTCCCGCTATCTATGGCGAGAACAACGGGAACAGCGCTGGCATCTATGGTCGCAGCGACGGCTGGCACGGAGCCGTGGGCTGGAACGTAAGCGACGACTGGGCCGGCGTCTATGGACGCAACAACGGCGGCGGCCGAGGGGTCTTTGGCGAGAACATCGGCGCCGGCTATGGCGGCTACTTTACCAGCACCGAGGGAACCGGCCTCTTTGGCGGCAGCAGCGGCGGGGTGGGCATCGGCATACTGGGACAAGGGCCGTTCGTCGGGGTGCGCGGCGAGAGCGAGAACGGGTTTGGCGTCAGAGGCGTCAGCACCAATGATGTCGGTGTTTATGGCGAGAGCGTCAACGGCCCTGCTGGTCTCTTCACCAGCACCAACGGCGTGGGCGTGCAAAGCAATGCCCAGGGAAGCCAGATCGCCGTCTTTGGCAAGAACAAGGGGAACGGGGCTGGCGGCTACTTCACCAGCACGCACGGGGTGGGCCTGGCCGCCTCCAGCAACGATGGGTACGCTTTTGCCACCCTCGGCCCTTCCCTCATCCAGGGCCCCAACCCGATGCAGGTGGCGCTACTGCGCTGGTACCCGGCCATCCGCACACCGA